>PIXS01000107.1 GCA_003096255.1 Candidatus Bathyarchaeum sp.
CATGCCGTCAGGAGAAAGCTCAACAACATTTCGATATTTTTCCTCAGACTCTTTCAGCCTCTTTTCCATCTGTTTGTATTTGGTGATGTCGGTTATTATTCCGAGGATTGCTGTTTCTCCTTCATAGTTGATTAGTTTTGAAGCAAGTATTGCCTCTATTCTCTTTCCTTCTTTTGTGAGAAGAGTGTATTCGAAAGGAGGAGACTCTTTGCCGTTCAAATGGGTACTGTAACTTGACTTCAAAAGCTCTAAAGACTCTGGAGCAATCAAGGTAAAGAAGTCAAAATCAGGAGAATAAAACGCCTCCTTTGTGTATCCCATAATTTCTTCGCATCTCTTATTGGCATACACTACTCTTCCTCTTTTGTTGATGAAAATCATGTTTGGCGAATTTTCCGCAAGATTCCTGAATTTTTCTTCACTCTCCCGCAGCTTTTCTTCGGCTTTCTTGTGTTCAGTAATGTCTCTTGCAACTGCTGTGAATCCAGCTATTTCACCATCCTTTTTGTTTAGACCTATACGAAGCTCGGAGATGTGAGGAGTTCCGTCTTTTCGGAGCCACTTGATTTGGATTCGTTCAGGATGTTTTCCTTCAAGTATGGATTTGAATACTTTTTGTGCGGTCTCAGGGTTAACTTCGTTTAGCAATGGTGTCTCTAGGAAGTGTTTGCCTACAACTTCGCTTTTGGAGAAATCTGTGTTTTTTTCAAGAACAGAATTGCATGAGGTAACTATTCCTTTCTTGTCTACTGTTAATATGAGGTCGGGAGCCTGCTCAAGCACATTTCGGTATTTTTCTTCCGAGTGCTGAAGGGCTTTTTCTGCTTTCTTTTGTTCGGTGACGTCGGAGAGGATAGCGTTGAATCCCATTATCTTGTTCTTGTAGATTATGGGCGTGGGGCTGGAATGCATATAGATGATGTTGCCGTTCTTGTGTAGTGCTCGGAATTCTAGGGAAAGTTTTCTGTCTGGGTCTTTCCTACTGCCTAAAAATAGTTGTTGCATCTTTTTTTTGTCGTCTGGATGAAGAAGATACGTGAATGGTTTGCCTATGAGCTCTTCTTTTGAGTAACCAACGTTTTCGCAGAGTGCTTGATTGACGAAAGTGTATTTGCCATCCACGTCTATGGTGGCTATTCCGTTGCCTATGTTTTCGACTAGACCACGGTATTTTGCTTCGCTTTTTCTGAGTTCTTCTTCTGCCTTCTTTTGCTCATTGATGTTTGTTGAGACTGCAACAACACTTGTTATCTTGCCGTTCGCATCTTTGATTGGAGAACCGTGAACTGACCATGTTCTGCCGTCTGGTGTAGTTTTTTCTCCTTGCTGTGGTTTTCCCGTTCTTATTGTTTTTTCAAGGATGCAGCCGCTGCATGGGGTGTTACTTTTTGCCCATATTTCATAGCAGTAATGACCGATGAGTTCCTCTGGTGTCATGTTAACAGATTCAGCCGCTATGGTGTTTGCCCACAGGATTTTGTAATCCAAGTCATGATGAACAACGAGCTCGGTCATGCCGTCGATGACTGCACTTTTTTCTTTTTCGCTGGCTCTTAGTGCTTCTTCTGCTCTTTTGCCTTTCACGACTGTGCGTATGCCGTGTGAGAGTTCGCTGTAGACGGTTTCTGGGTTGCCGCGTTTGTTGATGTATTGGTCGGCGCCCAAATTCAGTGCTTTGATGGCAACTATTTCTCTGCCTTTTCCAGTGAATATGATGAAGGGAGTGGTGTTTCCGCTGGCTCTTAGTTGCTTCAGAAATTCGAGGCCGTCTATTTCTGGCATGATGTAGTCTGAAATGATTGTGTCATAGGTTTTGGTTTCCAGCTTTTTCATGGCTTCTTGAGCAGATGAGGCAGTTTCTACTTGGAATGTTCCTTGCATTTCCAAGATTGTTTTGGCTGTCTTCAGGTAATCGGGTTCGTCGTCGACGTGCAGGACGTGAATCAGCTGTTTTTCCGTGTGGGCTTTTTTGTTTTTGGGTAACTGCTCTGCAGTAGGCTTCACTCTCTGACCTTCTCCTCAGTGACACAGTTGAATTCGTATATTCTTTCCTCGTACGTGATTGCCTGCTATAATGGTTGTGAAACACCAGACTGAATTGAAAACATAGCTAATTCAGACTCCGAATAATTGATGTATGTTCAGTTATTATCCAAAATCTGAACTGAATATGCACCCTTCTTTTTTATTGGTGTTTTCACGAAAAAATACTGTTTTCAACAATGTACCTCTATTAGTTTCCTAATATGTGTGACTTTGTTTTGTGCTAGCTGGTCATAACAGTAATTTGGTTCGATGTCTATGATGTTTGTTTGGCGATTAGGTTGGATGTCTTTTGTGCTATCCAAAAAAGGCGGAGTGTCAGGAAGTTCAAGTCTGACTCGTTGTCTGAGGAGCAGATTGAGCGGCTTATGAGGGCTGCGCAGCTGGCGCCTTCGGGATGTAATGTTCAGCCTTGGCGTTTCTTGGTGGTTAAAGACAGGGACTTGAAGCACCGATTGTGTGTGGCAGCTTTTAACCAGAAGTTTGTTGAGGATGCTCCTGTGGTTCTTGTTTGTTGTGGTGATCTGTCGTCGTGGAAAAAAACCAAGCAGCGTACCCAAGAACTGTTAACGGCTAACCGGGCTCGGCTGAAGAAGGAAACTGAAGACGCTCTGATTGACAGGGTTGATCGGGCAGTTTTGGCGGAGATGCGGGAACGGATTCCGACAACTTTGCTGAATGTTGCTATTGCCATCGAGCATATTGTTTTGGAGGCTGTTGAATTGGGCTTAGGTTCCTGCTGGGTTAGGCTTTTTGATGAAAACCAAGTAAAACAGTCACTACGTTTGCCAGACAATCTTTGTGTAGTAGCTCTTCTTCCAATAGGTGTTCCTGATCATGAACCAAAAGCCACACCCCGATTATCCCTATCCTCTATCGTGGTGCCTGTAACACCAAAAAACTGCTGAGCAAAAAATTTCAGAAAAAATACTGTTTTCAACAATCTGCTGCTATTAGGCTCCTATTATGATTGCGGAAAACTGATTAACAGTGAGTGGTGGGCCGGACCGGATTTGA
>PIXS01000108.1 GCA_003096255.1 Candidatus Bathyarchaeum sp.
AAACATTTCAGATTTGTTATCGAGCGGGTGGGCTGCTTATGATTTTGCGAATAAACACCGTCCTTTGTTGTGTATTCCGCCTAAAACTTCGTTTGAAGTTTTACCCATGCTTGCTGTAAAAAAGAAGTATGACAAAGACAAAATAGTCAATGAATACATATTCAAAGTAGCTTGGGAGGAACCAGAAGACAACCCGATTGGATCAGATTATCCTAAAAAACGATTAATCAAAGTTGGAACTACACTGGTTTTTGATGAATCTGGAAACATCTTATGTCGTCTAACAAACATGTTTCGTAGAAGAAAGAATTCGAAGTCTTTTGACAAAGAAGAGATTAGGATTGGCGAATTAGAATATGAACAGCAACAGGCTGACCGCGACAATTTTCTCAAGCAACTAGTTAACCAAAATTTGCTAACAATTGGGGGCAACACCTACGGTTTAGAAGATAGCAGAGGATTATCCAGTATACCTGGAGAGGTGATACGGGGCTATTTGAGGGTACATTCCACAGGAAGGATGCTTCACATGCTGGGAAGGAGGAACAAGTAAAATGGACCAACTTCGAATACGGGCATATAATGTCTTGTTTGGCGATGCATTCCTTGTCACTTTCCCTGAAGTTGACAAGAATGGAAAAAACGCAATCAGAAACATTCTAATCGATTTCGGCAATCTGCCTGGGGGGCGAGTTGGAGGAAGTGATAGTGTCTTCGAACCGATAATAAAGGATATAGTGAAAGAACTTAATGGTCAACCTTTAGACCTTTATGTTATGACCCATGAACATATGGATCATACACAAGGGCTAGTTTATTCAGAGAAAAAAGTCTACGAAGCTGATGATACGGAATTACAGGGAATTCTCAAAACTCGTTATGCGTGGTTGACTGCGTCAGCAGCCGACGATTATTACCAGAAATTCCCTAAGGCTGAAGAGATTGATTTAATGTTCAAAAAAATTCATAGCATGATTGGAAATTTATTCAATGCTTTGAAAGCAAATGGAGAAGAGGTTCCAGAGGATGTTTGGGTCCTTTGGGCGAACAATGATTCACGTAGTAGGGATGGTTGTGTTAATTATATTCAATCGTTAGCTCCGGACACTACTCGTTATGTCTACAGAGGATATGATGAAGAGAATTCGCATCCATTCACTGAAGCTAAGATTGAGTTTTGGGCTCCCGAACAGGATACCTCCACATATTATGATATGCTTCACATCATGCCTATGGGGCTAGGAGTAACAGAAGAGAATAAGAAGACAGGTCAACAGTGTACTCTAACTCGAGTCATCCCGCCTCCAGGTGTTTATTCTGGTGCATTCTATAATTTGGTTAAAATGCGCGGTTGTTACCTCGAAAATCTATTGGCAATCGATAAAGCCAAGAACAATACAAGTGTTGTGTTCTGTTTAGAATGGCGCGGCATTCGGCTTCTCTTCACAGGTGATGCTGAAAAAGCTAGCTGGAAGATGATAGATAAAAAAGTTAAACTTGAGCCAGTGCATTTCTTGAAAGTTAGTCATCATGCAAGCAAGACTGGGCTTCCAGATATTGATATCTTGAACAAATTCTATCCAGAAAACAAAACAGATAATGTTCCTAGGTGCGCACTTGTTTCCACCTTTGAAGGCTCACAATGGAAAACTATCCCAGACAAGGACACTTTGGATGAAATCAGGAAGCGTTGTGACAACTTCATTGAAGTACACAAACAAACGAAAGAAGGAGAACATTTAGACATAATTTACGATGCCCCACAACAAGGCGAACTGTTTGTAGCAAGCAAGAACAGTGAAGTTTACCATAAGCCCTCCTGTTATTGGGCAACCAAAATCAGCCCAACGAACAAAATTTTGTTTGCAACAGCCCAAGATGCAAAAAACCAAGGTTATAGACCCTGCAGATGCATATGAAACTCACGCGTCCAATAAAACATTTGCAATGGCTGATCATTAAAACAACGTCTTAAGCTGGTTTACGATGCCCTGCCGAGCCATGTACCAGTAAACCTTCCTCTTTAGTGCCGTCCCTGCGAAGAGCCCAGTGAATCTTCGGCGCCAAGAACCAAAGAAGCTTCTGTAACAGTGATACAGCTCCTCCTGCACCTCCATCCTGCTCAGGGTCTCAGTGGGCATAACTGCATGAACCATGTCATAGTTTGCCCAGTTCCAATCATCTATCCACCCATTACGTTTAGCCTCTTCATAGACGGCAGTTCCAGGAAACGGAGTAAGGATTGCATAAATCGCCAAATCAGGGTCCAGCTCGTTCACGAATTCTCTCAATCCAGCTATAGATTCGTGTGTGTCCTTTCTCTGGCCGATTATGAACATTCCTTGAGTGAAGATGTCATTCGTCTTCAGAAGCTTCACTGCCTTTCGGGCATCCTCTGGGGTCGTCTGTTTTTTGAAAGAATCTAACGTGGATGAACTGTGGCTTTCCACACCTAAAAGAACCCAGCGGAGTCCAGCCTTCCTCATCTTAGGCAGAACATCGGCGTGCTTCACTACATCGTCGCATCTAACCTGCATGAACCACATTATATCATCTGAAAAGCCTCGGCTTATGAGCTCGTCAGCCAAGTCGTTTGCTCGTTTGCCTAGGCCATAATTGTCGTCGGTTAGCCACAGGAATCTGCTTCCATAGTTTTCGTAACAGAACTCGAACTCGTCGGCAATCCGTTTCGTAGACTTTTTTCGCCATTGGCTTCCCCAGTGCCGCCATTGAGTGCAGAAGGTGCATTGATGGGGGCAGCCTCTGGAGCCTTCGATTAGGGCGTATCTTGTGTTTTTGCCAGCCATGGCAGTGAAGTGGTATTTCTGTAACAGATTTTCCACAAACTTGTATCCCGGAAAAGGCAGGTTGTCAATGTTCTCGATTAACGGTCGCAGAGGATTATGCACGATTTGTCCATTGTTTCGGGATGAGGTCCCTTTCACAGATGAAAACGACTGCCCCTCAGCAACGGTCTGCGCCAACTCAACAAGGGTGTCTTCTCCTTCTCCCCGCACAATCACGTCGATTTCAGGGTACGCCTTTAGGCTCTCTTCAGCCAACACCGTGAAGTGTTGTCCACCAGCAACCGTTACAACGTCAGGATTCACTTCCTTCGCAATCTCTAAGGTTCTGGCGGTAACATACGTGTTGCAGGTTGCAAGGGCGCTTGAAGCCACCACATCTGGGCTAAAGGATTCTATGCGCTTTTTTAGTCCGTTCCAATCTAAGCCTTCAGCGTTGCAGTCCAAAACTTGAATCTCCGCATTCCTGTTTTTGTTTTCTAAATAGGCTGCGAGTTGAAGAACGCCATAGGGCGGAGGAAGATATTCTCCCATCACAAACCAGTAATCTTTCGGAGGCTCAACAAAGAGAATCTTCACCGACAGGTCACCTTCACGGCAACACAGTTTCGGCGTCATCACTCATTACATTTTCGTAACTCTCAACGGTAAGACATATGCTAACGCTTCTGACAAAAATCAGTTACAACAAAACGAAAAACACAGACTTGCAGAATGGGCTACTTTCTTGTTTGGCGTTGCTGTAGCGCTTAACAGGTCAATGTTGGGCACTCAGCAAATCAAGTTGTACACTCATTGGATTGTGTGAAAGCTTTCTTCCGCAGGAAGGGCATCTGCATTCATTTCTCGCTCGAACGTAGTATGGTGAAATGACTTCTCGTCCAGTAAACAGAGTTTTGCCGCATCCGTGGCATGAAACAGATACTGCCATTTTAGACCACCAGCACAAAGTTTGTTTCTAGAAGGTTTTGGATTTCATCATACCGTTCCTCTTCAGCGAGGATTTGAATGTAGGTTAGGCGTTTCATTACCTGTTCTTTGTAAGCAATTTTACTCATGGTTCTTCCTCCTAATGTTACCGCATTTTGCTGATTTGTATAATAAGGCTGGCGCTGAAACAACATGCAGAGTCGGGGAGAGAGTAGAGTGAAACTAAAAGAAATTTAGAGTTACATGAACTGCTGTTTTAGTCGGTAGCAACGAAGTGGATGGATACCTCGAAGCTGTGAATATCATTTTCGAGGATGTAATCAATAAAGGCATCTGTGGAAGGCGCTGACAGAGTCAATTTTACAGGTATTATTTCTCCAGGGTCCATCTCCTCTCCCTCATAGTCCCATAATAAAGTAATGTGGTCCGAAATTTCCTCGGGACTCCAGTCTGTCAGGAATATGTCCATCGTTACTCTGAAGTTGCTCACGCTTTTGATGTAAACAGTAGTTTGGACGGGGACCAGCGTGATTTCATCCCACTCCAGTTTTTCTAACTTAATTTCGTCCCAGCTCAGTGCGTCTATTTTGCTTTCGCCATTGGGGTCCCAATAGGCTTCCACACCAATGGTCTTTATTGTTGCAACGCTTGGCACATAAACTTCAGAACCAGAATCACTTAGATGCATAGCAACCAAAGCGCTACCAACAACAGATACTACAGCAACAATCACCAACAAAATCACTGTTTTATACGACCGTTTCAATAGGCAACCAAAGGAGTGGAGTTGTGTCAAAATTTTTCCAGAACCACTCTGCGTATCATTGTGCCCTTGCTTTTTTAATCTATCAGAGGCATTCATTGAAACCGCCTACACCTAATGCCATACCAGAATACTTACAATTACATTCATAGTTCTGCAATAAAGGGTTTTTCTAGAATGACAAAACTCGTTGCAAGCGGGCAGACACTTATGGAAACATCTATTCGTTGTCTAACATACTCAATGTAATGGTATACAGTTTGCAGGTTGAATTCAAAATTTTGCTAACTGTTTAGAAAGAAACATGAAAGAGGATTCTCTGAATGAAAGGGTTTTAATTAAACAAAAATACTAATTCGTTAGGGAGTAGAACAGGGAGTATAAGAATCAGGTTAAATCAAGTGTGTTCATTAAGAAGTGAATAAATGAATTTTGGTTTTAAATATGGCTGTTGACGAAAAAAATGTCTCAAAACTTTTCTCAATATTATCTAACAAGCTGCGCAGAGACATCTTATCCCTTCTCTACGAAAAAAAGGAACTGTCATTCTCAGACTTGATGAACGCCCTTGACATCGACACAGGAAAAATGAGTTTTCACCTTAGAAACCTGAAAATGTTTCTGGAACAAACGCCTAGCGGAAAATACAGACTAAACAGTTTTGGTCAAAACGCCTTGAGACTAATCAGGGACACTGAAGCACTTTCAATCGAAGTAGATTTCCAAAAACAAAAAAGCAACCTCCATATCGCAAGATTCGCTAGAAGAGCACTGGCGTTTATTTTCGACATTGGAGTGGCCTTCACAATAACTGTCGCAATTACTTTGGTCACTGAACTAAATTCTCTAGTTACTGGACAGTATTTGCTAGACATCAACCTCTTGCTCTTCTTAGCGTTACTTTGGATGTATTCGACCCTTCTAGAGGGTTTTGCAGGTCAAACCTTGGGAAAGACATTATTTAACATAAAAGTTGTCAGCGTCAGCGGAAAAAAACTGTATTATGATAGTGCAGCAGTGAGAAACTTTGGTAAATGCTATCTACTACCCGTTGACTTGCTGGTAGGTCTCAGATTGAAGGATGAAAGATTCATCAGATTCTTTGACAAGTTCGCTGGAACCACCGTAATAAAAGTATGACATCATGTCACAAATCACCTCTTTTATGTGATTTCTTATCGGTTTTGATGCTTTATTAGCGTTTTTCTGTTGCAAAAAAGATTTTGCTAAATACTTAAGAAGTTTTTTCAAAAAACTATAAATCTTTTCTTAAGACATCACAAAAACGTTGTTGTTGCAAAACGAGGAGACGTACATTTGAAAACAGAAAACAAGAGAAATCCAGTGAAGATCGTAAAGAATGGTGTCTTATTGGTCAGAAAAAAAGCGATTCCAAAGATTTCACATTTTTTACAATTCAAAAACACAATCAAAGAAAGAAAGCAGACTTCAATAATTTTGGTTGTATCAGCGTTTCTTGTTGTGAATGTGTTCCTACTTAACACAATTGGAGGGCAACTACTCTACTCAACTAGCTTGCAAAGTCACGGAATAATCGAAACGGTAGGAGTTGCCGCTTACACAGATAGCGCTTGTACAATACCGGTGTCTAATGTTGACTGGGGAAGAGTTGCACCGGGATATTCTATCACAAACACGCTCTATGTGAGGAATGAAGGAAATTCTGATTTGACACTGTCATTTAATACAAACAATTGGAACCCAGTAAACGCCCAGAACTACCTGACGCTAAGTTGGAACTACGCAGGACAAACAGTCAAACCAAACCAAGTAGTCCAAATTACACTCACGTTATCCGTGTCACAAAGCACCAGCGGAATAGAATCATTCTACTTCGACATCATAATAAGCGGAGCAAACTAAAGTCCATTCATTCAAAGAAACAAATCACTGCTGCAGTTTAATAGAACTTTGAAGAACTAGAGAAGCAACCATTGAACTCAACCATTTTTTCCTTTTTTCTCCAGCTGCTATAGTAGCCAAGATTTTTACAGAAACAAAGTGTATCCGAAAATCGATGAGACTGTCAAGAAATTTTTTGTAACTGCCTGAAGGAAAAAACTACAAAGTTCTGTCCCGGAAAACTTTTCCCTTATGTGTAATTGAGTATTTCTGAACTAATACGTTTCCGTATAATTAGAAAAACGACGAGTGTCCCCATAATGGACAGAAATATTGTAAAGAAACCGATGTAACCACCGAGACTCTCCAACATTTTCTCTTTTCCAAGAATAGGAACAAAAGTCAGCAAGATTATCAAAACAGCTTGTAACAGAACATCAATTGTTCCTTTGATTATCTTCAAATTTTGTTGGTAAGCATCCGAACGAGTTTTGATGTCTTGTTCGTCTTTTCTGGAGGCTCCTCCATGATATGTT
>PIXS01000109.1 GCA_003096255.1 Candidatus Bathyarchaeum sp.
AGGATTTCAGGGGGAGTGGCATCAACAGTAAAGTGAACGGTTTCAGATGCCCACATGGTATCTATCATGTCTTTTCCATAAACGGTTATGTTGTGTTCACCATCAGACAGACGTTCTAACGTTGAGTTTGTTATAACTGTAAAGTTTCTTCTACAATCTAAACAGTAACCAATCCATTCAACAGGCTTGTTAACTGTAAAGTCTAACGAAACCTCATTAGATACGTAAGTTAACGTTTCGGGAGAAACAATTTTGATTACTGTGGGAATTGTTCCAAACTCTCTTGGAGTATATTGTTCAACTGAACTGGTTGATTGTAACCAACCAACTATGCCGCCAATCGCGTACACCAAATCGTTTACAACAGCAAGTGAATGCCCAAACCGAGCTGTTTCCATGGGTGCAGCTCTTGTCCAATTGTTTATTTGCGGGTCATAAGCGTAATTTACTCGACTGGCTGACGCAAATGACTGCTCGCCTCCGATAACGTAAATTCGTTTTGGAGCATAGGTTCCAGTTGTTGCTACTCCTTCAGGACTGACCCAAACGGGATTAGGAATTGGTGTACCTTGAATCCAAGCATCAGTTTGTGGGTCATATATCTGGGTGTAACCTGCATTCATCGGTTCATCCTTTTCACAAAATTCGTTTTGTCCACCTATGACGTATAATTTGTTGTCAAGCACAGCAGATGCATAACTTGCTACTGTGTAGGGGATAGGTTGTCTTGTTGTCCAAGAGTCAGTAACAGGGTCATATTCCTCGTTGACAGTAACCGAAGACTTGGGACCAGCAGTTCTTCCAGACACCACATAGATTTTCCCATTTACGGTTTCAGCGTTCATTTGAGCCCTTTTTGTAGGCATTTCAGTTTTTGTTTCCCATGTATCTGTTTCTGGGTCATAGACTTCGTTTATTCCTGTAGTGATTGAACTTCCAGCATTGTCAGTGCCAACTGATCCGCCTATAACATAGAGTTTGTTTTCACAAGCCGCGACAGCATAACTGGTTCTTGCGGTTGGAAGTGGTGTCTTTTCAGACCACCTGTTAGTTTTGGGGTTGTATTCATAAAGGCGGGTAGATGCTAGAACGTATATTTTATCATTCAAAGTCACAGCACTGGTTGACCCTTTAACAGGCATCGACCTTTTTTCCACCCACGAATTTTCGGAGATGTTTTCAGCCAAAACATCAGGAGATAAGAAAGCCAGTAAACAAAAGCTTACTGCCATCAGAGCAGTTATTGTTCTTGTTTTCATATCGATAAACAACATGGTAATAAACATGTTTTAAATTCAAAATTAAAGCGTTTTTGTAAAGGTTTCTTGACTAGAAGAACCAAAAGCAGTCAAAGTTTCTTGACTAAGTGAAAGAAAAAAACTGGTTTCATCAATGAGGCATGATTAGCGTTCAGAATGTTTTCTTAGTTTTTTGTGGTATATTACGAAGGTTGCGCCAACTGCTGTTACAGCTATCGCCGCAATGACTACCAAATCTATTGAGGAATCGGACTTGTCGTCGTTTTGTTGTGGGTGTTGGTCGAATAGTTTGATGTCAAAATGTTTTGTTATGGATGCTCCTGTGTTGCCTTTGATGTCTGTTGCGTAAACTGTTATGTTGTGGTTGCCTTCAGGCAATTGTTTTAGAGTTGAGTTACTAAAAACCGTAACGTTGTTTTTTCCGTCTAAGCTGTAACCCATCCATGTAATAGGTTTGTTAATTGTGAACTCTAAAGGAATTTCGTTTGTTGTGTATGTTTTTGTCTCAGGATATATAATACCAATAGTGGCGGGAATTGTTCCATATTCAAAGGGTCTGTATCTTTCAACGGTCGGGGTAGCAGTTACGAAATCTGTTGCGCCACTAATCGCGTACACTAAATCATTAACAACAGCAACACCATGACCCATGCGGGCGATTTGCAAACAAGCACATTTAGTCCAAGCATCGGATGCAGGGTCGTATGAGTAGACCAAGTCCATGGCGCTTGCAAAGGATTTGTCTCCGCCAACAACATAGATTCGTTTTGGTGCATCTGTCCCAGTGGTTGCACATGCTGCTGCGCTGGTGTAAGCAGGTTTTGGAACTAGTGCACCGTTACACCATGTATCGGTTTCAGTGTCATATATTTGATGACCATTACGGATTACGTGTATTTTGTTGTCCATTACAGCCGAAGCGTAAAGAACACGAGGTGTTGGAATTGGAGTTTTTGTTGTCCACGAATCGGTGTTTGGGTCGTAAACTTCAGTCACGTCAACTTCTGTACGCATACCTCCAGTTTCACCAGATATGACGTATATTTTTCCATTTACGGTTTCAGCGTTCATTTGAGCCCTTTTTGTAGGCATCTCAGCTTTTGTTTCCCAAGTGTCTGTTTGGGGGTCGTAAGCCTCGGTTACTCCAGTGGTGAGGTCAGAACCATACCCCAACGATTTGGTGACTCCGCCTATTACATAGACTTTGTTTTCGCAGGCACAAATCGCAAAAGTCCAACGTGAAGTGGGCATGGATGTCTTTTGAGTCCACACATTAGTAGCTGGATCGTATTCAAAGAACAAATTCTTAGAGTTAGTGAGCACGTATATTTTGTTATTTAAAACAACTGCCTGATTTCTTCCCTCAAAAGGGGCAGGTTGTGCATATGTCCAAGAGTCTTCTGGGATTGTGGGTGCAAAAACTGAAGGTGTTGCTGACAATACAAAGAGAATCATCGTCAACAGAACAATTATTGCTCTGCAGTTTACAATGATATGTGACATTGTATTAAAAATTATTTTAGATGCAAAATTAAAGCGTTTTTGTAAAGGTTTCTTGACTAAATACGCGGTAAGTTAGTCAATTTTTCTTGACAAACAGTTTAGAGCATCCACGCAACAAAGTACTATACAGAAGCTGTTGCTGATTCGCTTTTTGGGAAAGCAATAAATCTGATTTACCGTGAAAGGGTAGTCATATTCAGTTTGCCGATGTGATTACAACGAAACACAAACATGCTTTACTGGTCGTAGCCATTTTCGGTTTCGCGTTCCTGTTCAGGGCAGCGGTTGTCTTTCACAACCCTTACCCGCCAAGCTCAGACATCGGGTTACACGGCAGCATATTGAACCTGATACTAGACGAAGGAACACTACCAGAATGGAACCCATACCACATGGGCGGAGAACCACTAGCCACACCTATTGGGTTTCACTTCTTTGTGTCTGTTTTGATTATGTTTACGGGAATGCCAATTGTTTTGGCAGAAATTGTAACTGCAGCATTTTTTAGTTCATTCGTTGTTTTTCCGGCGTATCTGGTGTCAAAACAGCTCTGGAAAAACAGTAACG
>PIXS01000110.1 GCA_003096255.1 Candidatus Bathyarchaeum sp.
CTGTGGATAAAATACAAACGCGACTACAGAAGCGAAATAAATGACACCGTTGACTTGGTCGTTGTTGGCGCCTTCCATGGACGAGGAAAACGAGCAGGAACATACGGAACGTATCTTCTTGCAGCATACAACCCAGACAAGGACCTCTTCGAGACTGTAACAAAGGTTGGAACAGGATTCACCGACGCTGACCTTGAAAAGCTTCCAAAACTGCTAAACAAACACAGAATAAACCACAAACACTCTCGAGTTGATTCATCTATTGATGTGGATGTCTGGTTTGAGCCCGCAATCGTCATAGAAATCAGGGGCGCGGAGATGACTCTTAGTCCCGTACACACATGCGCCATGAACGTCATAAGAGATGCAACAGGAATCGCAATAAGGTTCCCACGGTTCACAGGAAAATACAGAGTGGACAAAGCTGCCGAAGACGCAACAACAACCGAAGAAATTATTGAAATGTACCGCGGCCAGCTCAAAAAGATAGATGGCTAACGCGTCTGGGCTTTCAGTTCGTCTAGACGTTTTGAAACTGTGAAATCCAGTTGGTCACGCAGAACGTTTCCTACTGGTTCCAGAAGTTTGACTGCCTTCATTCGTTCAGTCAGTGTGTTGTCTTCGAGAACTTCGTCTGCCCATTTTTCGAAGTCTCCGCGATAAAGATGGAACTCCAGAGACGCAATCTGGACTTGTCTGATTTTGTGGGCAAACTCTTCCAGTGACATTGCCCTGTGACCCGTATAGTTTCCTACAGAAGTAAAAAAATAGAAAGCGTTCTCTCTTGATAGTGTTCTGAGAATTCGGGCTGAAGATGAAGGCGCCAAAGTTGGGGCTCTCCTTGTTATTGAGAAACAGTCTCTACACCCTTACGTTGGATGCCTAATCTTTTATAGTTTTCATATGCTCTCAATCAGGAACCGTTCTTCCTTAATTCTTTTTGTAACAATAGAAGTTCTGATTCTCAGCACTCCCTGAAGAGGCGCAACCTTCTTCGCAATAAAGGAATGCAGTTCCTCTTGGTCTCTGGCAACTACCTTCCCAATTATCAGCAACTCCTCAGAAAGAGACATAGAAACCTCCAGAACCTCCGTAGCCTCTGACAGCCTTTTTGCTACATTCTCGATTTCTTTTGGATCCGTATAGATTGTCATTCGTGCAGTTATGTGGTTTATTCCAACTTTTTCTAGGTCAATGTCAACGGTCCATTGTTTGATAACTCCGCTTTGTTCCATCTTTCTTATTCTATCATAGACTGTGGAGTGAGCTACGCCTAATCGGCGACCAACTTCAGAGTATGTTTGCTTCGAATTCTGTTGGATGGCTTTTAGAATTTGCCAGTCTAAAGTGTCCAAGGTAACTTCTTGGTTTTTCAGTTTCATCGTTTGAACCTTGAGTGTGTTGATTAACTTTCAGGTTTGATAATTTATTGTTTGCTGTCGGAAAAATGTGTATTTCTCAACGTTTTTTCGTAAAATTTTCAAGCTTCAAGTTTACGGATTCAATCCTCTGTTATAGAAAAATGTAGCTTGAGATGTAGTGTTTTCTACATTTGTTCAATTTTTGGGATATATACCAACATTTTTTCGGTATTCTTGTCAATTAACCTTAAATCCGTGAATGCCTACATTTGTTCTATAGTTATCTAAATACTAGGAAATGTCAATGAATCAACAGTTTCCCACAGTGTGGCGACTAATAGACCGTTTTAAAGAGCACTGTCAATTGAGGGGCTGGGAAACATGTGAAACCGAAGATTTGATCAGAACAGAAGACGGTAAATATCACAGTTTTCTTTGGACAAAAACCATCCGCCCCTCCACTTTTGAGAGAATAGCAGCAAACCGCAAATGCGGCATCAGATCCGGTGACTCATATGAAGTAGTGGATATCTCATACATGGCTTGGCTGTTTCAGGAAAGACCGCCCGAATTCTTCAAATCCTTTGTTGAAGAAAGCTCTGAATTGGCCCAAAGAATCGCCATATTTGACCTAAGTTGCGTCTACACTGGAGAGAACGTCTGTCACAAGTTTAACGAAACTGAAAGCAGCGTCTTAATGGAATTTGAGCAATTTTTGGTCGACAACTGGGGAATAGTCTTTAGTCCCGTCACCGAAATGCCTGCTCTGACACCATAAACATACATTTCACAAGCCTAATTTTAAAGAGAGTAAACTAACCAAACAAAGTTCTTCTCTAATGTCTCTGCTTTGCGTAGCCTCAATTTAGGATTCATGTTGGCAAGACTGAACATGTTGTATGCTGTTTTTCCAACGATGACCGGGTGAACTAACAAACTGATTTCACTCACAAATCCTTGATTCAGAAGCAGATTGCCTAATATTCTTCCTGTGTCAGCCAACACCGTTTTTACGTCATATTTTTCTGAAAGAATCTCAAGTGACTTTTCTAGATCAACATGCTTATTTCCGACAACATGATAGTCATAGTTTCTTTCTTCAAGATGTCTAACATATTCTGTTGGTGTCTCCTCTGACACAAGCACAATAACGTCTCTGCAAAACTCGAACCTTCTACACGTATGAAGTAGCCCCTTCAGAATACCTTTAGTGTCAGGTATAACCCAGAAAGGAAGATGGGCACCTCTTTCTGGTTTTATGAAATCAGTTTCTTCTTCTGGAGGAACTTTTCCTCCATACAGTTCGATTCCAACTTTTACTGTGTTTGAGCCTATCAAACGAGCTTCTGCGTTGTATTTTCCCGCAATTTGGTAGTGTAGTTCCATGTTTGGGTCAAAATTGGTGAGGGAACCATCTAAACTCACTGAATTGTGTAGAATAATTTTTTGAAACATATCTTTTTCAGCCCCCTGAAACTTGATCTTCAGGTTGTTTTGTGGGACAAACCAAACTTAAAAGGGCTTCTTTCATATCTGTTATGGGCGATAATCCGTTCATATGTGCTAGAACACGAGAAACAAAGACATGAAGGGAATGAATGATGAGCGAAAATGAAGAAAAAGAGAAAATCAAGAAGATAGCTAAGCTCCGTGCAACTCTAGAGAAACGGGTAGAAGCAATGGAAACAGAACTGGATGAAATGAAAACCTTGCTCAGCTTATTAGACACAACATTACTCAAGGAAGGCTTCAAAAGAGCCGAAATCTCCAAACCCGTTCAAGCCCCTCAAAAACAAGAAGCTCCTACTCCTGTAAAATCTCCGCAGAAAAGGGGTGTTCCCCTAAAGACAGTTACTGGAGACCTCTTAGCCCAGCTCTACACTGAAAAAGATTCGATGCAAATCGTGTTGGCAGAAGACAAAGACTTCGACATCAATACTCCTCCATTCACATCATTTTTTGTGGAACGCGTTTTAGCTAAAATGCAAGAGAAAGACAAAGAAGACGCAATCAAAGGGAAACTAGCCCCAGAAAACACCCTATCCTTTAGCATGAAACAGGACGGAAACATACTCAAAGAAATAACCATCAACAACCTCAGACCCGAAAGGTCCCGAGAAATAAAATCGTCCATCCGCTGGACCCTCGAAAAAATGTATGAAAGAATGAAAAAGCAGAAACAATAGCTGTCACGAACATGTGAAGTTTGCTTAGCTCTGAACTTGTTTATCTAAACAGAAAAGTGGGGATTAAAACATGAAATCCACTCAATTAACCGCCAAAGTAATCACAGGATTCCTTAAATTCAAGGCAAAAAGACCCACTCCCCTCTTCGCATCCTACAACGTGACAGGAAGATGCAACATGAGATGCGTCTTCTGCGAATGGTGGAAAACAGACAGACCCGAACTGCCAACAAAGAAGGCTTTGGCTGCCATAGACGCTGTTTGCAGTTTAGGTGTCCCCTTTTTTGACCTAAGCGGAGGTGAACCCCTTCTCCGAAAAGACTTGGGTGCACTTGCCAAGAGCGCCGCGTCACATGGATGCTTGGTGAGCATGAACACCAACGGGACACTCCTGAACGAAAACAGGTTGTCTGAGTTGGCTGATGTCCTTGATTTGGTTGTTGTTTCTCTTGACGGACCAAAAGAGGTTCATGACAAAATAAGGGGCGTGCC
>PIXS01000111.1 GCA_003096255.1 Candidatus Bathyarchaeum sp.
ATAATCAACATCCACAGTTTGTGGAAGGGTTTTCACTGTATCGTAAACCTCGGGAAGTTCAAGTTCACCCTCATTGACTTTTAAGCGAGTTTGAGGAAGTATAGAATTAGGATTTTCAGTTGATTGAGTTTCAAGGTAGGCACGCTCAAAAACAGCATCTTTGTCCCAAAGATTTGCAAGACTTTTCACGCATCCATCGTTGGCGCATGAACCAAAAGCGACCAAAATTTTGGATTTCTGTCTTAGAAGTTTAGCCATCTTTTCATTTTCTTCTGTTCTTATTGCGCCGTTGAAGAAGCAGGCATCTATGCTCTTGTCTGGCATAGCTTCGACATCCTTGTATTTGATGTCAATTGCTACTGGCCAGAAGACAATATCAGCAGCTGCAACGACATCTAAGATTTTCTCGTTGACATCGAGAACAGCTACTTCGCAGCCTCCACAACTAGCCGCCCAATAAAAAGCAATCTTTAGTTTTTCCTTTGCCATAGGAACCACCGTTTACAAGAAACTCGATAAAAGTGATGCGGACAAATAAAGCTTACTCTTAAACTTTTATTGACTAAATAAAATGATGTTAAAAAAGCAAGCCACGCGGTTTTAGTTAACATTTTTGTAAGGGAAAAAAAGCTTTCTTTTTAACAAATAATTCAGACAATATTAATGGAGTATAGAGGAAAAATGCTTAGCTTGATAGGCTAAGCAAATTAAATGAAGTTGATTATAAAGAAAGAAAAAAGGGAGTTAGCGAAGTTTTCGCAGAAGTAACTCTGCAGCCAATACCATTGGCTCCCAGGTTTCTGAAACACAAGGCGCATAGCATGTTTCGGCTTTCGCAAACTCTTGGATAGCCATTTGGTTCAGTATAGCAAAGGATAGAACGTTGATGCGCTGCGTTATTTCCTCGCCGCCAATTATTTGGCCACCAATTAATTTCCCTGTTTCCTTGTCTGCTACGAGTTTGACTCTGACAGGTAATGCTCCTGGATAGTAGTCAGCTCTAGTTTTTGAAACTATGGTTGCAGAAACAGGTTCCAATCCGGAACGTTTTGCCATAAACTCTGTAAGTCCGGTTCCTCCAACTTCAGTGTCAAACAATCGTGTAATCCATGAGCCTAATGCACCATTGAATGTGGAGTATCCTCCCGCAGCGTTGATTCCTGCAACTTTTGCTTGTCTTACGGCGGTGGTTCCAAGCTGGCTCATCATAGGTCTACTGGTGATTAAGTTTATTGATTCGGCGCAGTCTCCAACCGCGTAAATGTCTTTGATATTGGTTTCCATTCGCATATTGGTTTTGATGCCCTGTCGTCCAAGGATTACACCAGCATTTTTTGCTAATTCAAGGTTTGCTCTTACTCCAGTGGCTACTACAACAACATCCGCTGGAATTACTTCTCCTGCAACTTTGACTCCTGTGACTTTGTCGCCTCCAAGTAACTCTTCGGCTCCTTTTCCAACAATAATGTTCAAGCCTTTCTCTTCAAGGGCTTTCTGGACATGATCAGCCATTGTTTTGTCCAGTAGTACAGGGAGAACATATGGTAGAAATTCAACAACCGTAGTTTTTAGTCCACGCTCAAGGCAGGCTACGGCAACTTCAAGACCAATAAGTCCGGCGCCGATGATTACCGCCGATTTTGCTGTTTCAATTGCTTTGTTGATTTGTTTTCCATCATCTATGGTTCTAACAGCAAATATTCCTTTTTTGTCACGTCCCTTTATGGGAGGCATAAAGGGGTTAGCACCTGTAGCTATGACTAAGCTGTCATATGAAAGAGTTTTTTTGCTTCCGCTCTTGTCCGTTATGTCGACTGTTTTTGCTTCCACATCAACATTTGTTACGCTGGTCTCGAGTAGAAGGTTCAGTTTCATCATTTTATAGAACCTTTCTGGAAAAACTACCAAGTCATCAAAAGTTTCTATATGTCTACCCAGAACAAAGGGGAGACCGCAACGGGAGTACGCTGCTTTATCTTCTTTTGTGATTAAAGTTATTTCTGCGGTTCTATCGGTTTTTCTAGCTGCAGAAGCTGCATCAAGACCTGCAGCGTGAGCACCAATAATAACAATTTTTCGCGTCATTTACATCTCAACCTTGGATGTCAGATAAATAACAGGTTTCCATATTAATCTTATTCTCACTAGCACTTCGAATAAAAATCAAACAAAAAGTATTAGGTCACTTATTTACAAGCGAATAAGTGCGAGTTTTTGGGTCGCTTTCAATGTCCCCGTCGCTGAAGAGCTTCTTAAGAGCATTGTATACTTTCTTTTCGGATTTCTCGAGGGCTTCTGCGATCTCAACTAGAGACATGGGCTTTTCCGCGAGCAACTTCATTATATCTTTATGGATCTTTGCCATTACTGATTCCAGCCTAATTCTTACAGAGTAAATGTATATTACTAGATAAAAAAACTTTTAGTGAAAAAAGTGTTTGGGGTAAACCCTCAGGATGAGAACCTAACCAGGTTTTTCTATGAAAAGGGTAATACACTTATCTGTAGCCCGGTTAACCCTCTTGTGCGAGTTCTTTGTGCCAATCCACAGCCGCATCGAAGTCCATGATGTTTTTTAATTCTGCATCCAAGTTTGTGGGGGTTACGATTAAAAGCCATCCCTCGCCGTAGGGGTCTTCATTTAGTAATTCAGGCTTGGATTCTAGTTCTTCGTTTACTGCTTCAACTGTGCCGCTTACTGGAGCAATTAAGTCTGAGACTGCTTTAACAGATTCTAGGGTTCCGAATGGTTCATTCTGTGTTAGGGTGTCCCCGACGCTGGGCAGTTCAACGTAAACGATGTCGTGGAGCTGTTTCTGAGCGAAGTCAATAATTCCGATTTTTACTTTTCCATCTTCTTTTTTAGCCCAAAGGTATTCCTTGTGGTAACAAAGGTTTTCAGGAACTTCAAAGTCTTCTACTTTGACCATAATTTTCCACCTTCTATCAGTTACCGTATTGTGATAATTGTTTGTCTTAAAAACATAACGATACAAACAGAAGAAAAACATCAAATAAATGCTATTGACAAGCACAAGATCTGGACCAAAAAAGGCACG
>PIXS01000112.1 GCA_003096255.1 Candidatus Bathyarchaeum sp.
AGGGGGATAACATGCGCTTTTCCAGCATTCATGTTTTTTCAGTCCCTTCATCCAATAATTTTTCACAAAAAAGTGGGAGGAATATGAGTTCCTCTGTTTATTTGCGTATTTTGATTGCCCAGAAGCTAACTATGCCGATAGCGCATGCAACTGCAACTGCAACTGCGATGATGATTGCTAGTTCTGTGCTGATTAGTGGTGTTTCAGCTGTTGTTTCTGGTTCCTCTGGAATTGGTTCTTCTGGAGTCTCGGGGTCTTCGGGTGTTTCTGGAGTTTCAGGTTCTTCTGTTGTTTCTGGCTCTTCTGGTGTCTCAGGTGTAGGTTCTTCTGGTTCTATCACTGCACTAGATGATACGGCTGGAATTACTGACAGGTGTGTTCCTGCGTTTGATGGCCAATATGAGTCAGTTCCCTCAAAGGTAGCTTTGATTGAGTATATACCAGTTGTATCGGGTACAAAGTTAATTGCGTAGTTGCCTTCGGAGTCAGTCGTAGTTGTGCCTATTGGAACAGTGTTACCGCTAGGATCAACCCCTGTCAAAGTAACTTGAACACCTTTAGGAGTTGGTGGATTGTTCAGCAAGGTTGCATTCTGCATGTACAAGTAGTCCATGAACTCGTTCATGTCCTCATCAGCAACAGCAGGAACTCCGTTCGGGAATAGTACTTGAGAATCGTATTCTTGGGAAGCAGGAGATTGATCCAAAACATTGCCTTTTATAAGAACTGTATCGCCCTTAGCGACGACATCATCCTGTATTATAATTGAAGTTGAGGTTGGGCCCTTGCCTATGCAATATCTCATTCCATCGAATATTGAGGTACCTATGACATAACCATTAGCAGCAGCCTCGGGGAAAACTCCACCGTTTAAAGTATATTTAATTTCTCCAGTGGTCGCGTCGATGCATACTAGCATTGATTGTCTTGGGATGGGGTCAATCAGATATCCAATGGAATAGCCTGCGTATGCGTATATGTTGCCGCCTACCATGAGGACTCCCTGAACGTAGGGCACTACGTTATTGGGGTACTCAGTCGAAGCTATAGGTTCGCTTCGCCATACTTCATTTCCTGTTTCTAAATTCAAAGCAGATATTGTGCCGTCAGGTAATGCGAGATACAAGTTTTCGTAGTCATTGGTCTCAGAGACATAAACGGTCCATGTTGTAGCCCATGGAGAATCTGCATAGCTGTCACTTACCCACAATTCATCCCCAGTAATCATGGAGTAGCAGTGGAAAGTTGCATCAACACAATCAAAGACGATAATGTCATCAACACCATAAGTATTGAATGCCTCGTTAGCCGCGACAGGATATGTCAGGGTAAGGTTCCATAGTAAGCTTCCGTCTTCTGCACTGTAGCCCCAGAACTCGTTACGTGTGGTTAACACAATCGTCTCCACACATGTTGATATTGCAAAGAGAGATGGGACTTTACCTGTATTGGATTCTGGTAGTGGCGTTGTCCATGTAATTCCTGTTGGCCAATCGTTACCGACAACTTTCGACATGTCCCAACCCGTCAAATTGCCACTTGCTATTCCATAGGCAAGGTTAGTGCCGTCAACAAGTTTGAAGCCAACACCGCCGTTAGTGAGTGACCTCTTTACTGTTCCATCACATGGATCAATGTAGTTCCATGTGGTTCCAGAGGTTGTGAATAGGTACGGTGTAACGTAATTTCCCATGGAGCTTGCAAGAACTACTGAAGGGTCCAACATGCTTTGAGCATATGCGTTTCCAGGTAAGTGAATTCCACAGCTAATTGATCCAGGTGCTGTATACAATACTTCTCCGCTTGTCAAATCGACGCATTCAAACTGACCATTGGGAATATTTCTGATTAGTTTGCCCTGTATGACCACAGAACCGGCATAATCAGGAAGATAGTAGCTAAGGCTGCCATAATCTCCACCTATTAAACCTCCTGCTCTAAGAGGTTGTGTCCAAAGGATGTGCCCAGTGTTAGGTCCTGGACCATAGGGCTGCCAATTACGTGCAGTGACACCAGAAAACGAACTGTAGGCCATTGCATAAAAACTAGTACGTCCTTGAAGCCAGTCGCCTGACATTTGGTACCATTCTCTGTTGTTGCTACTAATTGGATAGCTCCAATAACTGTCTTCGTCTGGCAGTTCTGACCATGGATAACCACAAAGCAGACCTGCGTAAACTAGGTCTTCCTGGACTGTGAACTGGAATGTGTTACTAGTGCATGGTTGATATATTACGGTTCCAGTTGCGTCAGTAATGTTCTGTTCAGGCATTGTAAACGAGACACTCCATTCACCCACCCTATCGGGCGTGTAAAAGAAGTATATGGCTCCAAGTGACTGTGTTTGTCCTGGATCAAATTGACCTGTCCCGTCTACGGGCATAAATGAGTCTTGGGTTCCGTCAGGTTTTGTGAACGTCACCGTTACTCCGGTGAAGCCACCATAATATGGGTTATAAAGATAGTTTGTAGGCATAGGAAAAGTCCAAAGGTTCACAGTTGCTGTTTGGCCAACTCCGATTAGTGTTGGTGCGACGGTGATGTAACCTGAAGTTTCCACTGGCTGAGAAACACCAATTTGAGCAAAACTAGGCTGAGCAAAAGCCATCATCAGTGACATAGCTAACAGCAGAATTAAAGTAAATGTTGAGATTTTAGTACGATCGGCTCTTTCAAGCACGTGTACTTTATATAAGTTTATCATTTTTTCTTTCTCCATTAATTTAGTAACCTCAATTTTTCTGCGCTTTTTACTAATAACATTTGTGCAATTATGGTATTTTGTAGATTAAATTAATCTAAATTAATCAACAAAAAACCACTATTTTAAGAAAATATGGAGACGCCTCGTTTTTGAGAGTTACTGCCTTCAAAATGACAATGTAAGCAAAATATGATTGTTGAATTCAATGACATGTCTAACAATCGTCTAAACTCAAGAGTTTAATCTATAAATGTGACTGAGGCAACCTTATTGTTTACACGTTAACGGTCTATAGATGGAGTAAAAGTATGTATGAAGCCCTTCAGTTTTGTTCACGCTGCTGATCTGCACCTAGGTTATGCACAGTACAACCTAGATGTTCGTAGAAAAGACTTCGAAAACGTGTTTGCTGAGCTGGTGGACAAAACAATCGAGCTAAAACCCGACTTCATGATACTTGCAGGAGACATCTTTGAACATGCCCGACCATCAAACTCCACTTTGGAATCTGC
>PIXS01000113.1 GCA_003096255.1 Candidatus Bathyarchaeum sp.
CTTCTGTTTAGGTGCAACCAAGAAAGGAAAAGCACGATAACAGACTTTGGCAATAGGTGGCACAAGAGCAACAAGAAACGGAATTTCTGTGGCAAAGGTCCAGACTAGCCAAACGAAACTTGCATACAGGGGTGCGGTGCCTTCCATTATTGTCAAAGGCAAAACGGCAACTTGGCTGTATGCCCAAAGTCCAAATCCGATAATTGCACTTCCAACCATAAGCCCAATGACTGATGCTAAGCCATAGGTTCTCCATTCTGGTTTCCATAAACCAAAAGCGACAACTATTGCATCAGAGGCAAGTAACACTCCTAGAAACATTGCCATAACGTCGAAAGTTAATTGACCGATTGAAAACACGTAGCCAATCATTCCTGTTAGTGCTATGCTACCTGCGGCAAGCATGATAAGAATGTCACGCCATTTCAGGTTCATTCGTGAAATCCATCCAACAATGAAGAATCCTGCAAAGTTTGAGGTGCACCCGACAGTTAGGCTCAACAGAGCTATTCCGTGTCCAGGTTGGACCATGTCGCTGACAAAGATTCCGATTGCGGCTCCTATTCCCCCAACCCATGGTCCAAAAAGTACGGCGAAGATTCCTGGTACTATGACTGCGGGCCAGAATTTGACTACGCCGACAACTGGAGCGATGATTCCTAAGTTAGTGATGATTCCAACTAGCGCGTAGAGGGCAGCGCTTACTCCTATCATTGCAACATCCATAGTTTTCATGATTTAATCAACTTTAAGAAACATCAGGGACAAATTAATCTACATAATAGTTTCGTATGGTTTATCTAAACAAATATAGACAAAATAAACAATCCACACAACAAACACCAAAACATCAGTCAAGAACATTTTGGAGACAGCCTCGGCAACAAACTCACAAATTTGAACAGCAATTCTTTTTGGTGCTGAGATTTTCTGAAAAAAGGTAGTTTTCAACAATGTACTTCTATTAGTATACTAATATGATTGTTGGTTATTTTCGATTAAATTTTTAATATTACATAAGCATGTCTGATAACGGGGAATGCTTTGGTTAAGAGGTCTGTTTTGCTTGTTGTTGCCGTTGTAGTTGTTGTGTTATCTGTTTCTTTGGTTCTTGTGTACCTTAATGCGGATTATTCAAACAAAACCAAGCATGAGACACCCCGATGGGTAGTGATAACTGACTCAAAAAACGACGTGATTTCTGTTGAAACTTCTGACCCTGAACCGTGGCGTGCTTTGGGAGCGTTGTATAAAACTCAGACTCAATTATGGATCGGCGGCACAGTTGAAGACTATGACAACTATTGGGGCTTTCGGTTTGACCCTGATACTATTGTTGTAGCAGAGGTTACCGTCGAAGGCGCCCAATCTACTATTCGAGCAATAAGTGAAGACCTAGACTACTGGAAGAATACTTGGCAAAAACAGGTTTATGTTCTAGCTACTGTAATAGAAGTTCATTCTGGTTTGGACAGTTTGGACTTTTAGTTAATGTGTCTGGCTACGGGTAGAATTCTGAACAAACCTTTTAAACCAAAACTTAATGGTGGAGTAATTAACTGGGAGAGAATCATCCTGAAACGAATAATTGTTTCTGTTATGTTGCTTTTTGTCCTTTCTTTGTTTTTCAGCTCAATTCCAAACTCAGTCTGTCAAACAGAAAACGTTGAAGTTCTCAGTTACAGCTGGTACATTTCCAGCTTGGACACCTTTGTTGTCATAGGCGAAGTTCAAAACGTAGGCCCAAACAACATTGAATACATAGCACTTTCTGGAACCGTAAACTCCCTAGAAGACGAAGACCAAGCATGGTCTACAACGGTTGCATACTCCAACGAAATTTTACCCCAACAAAAAGCTCCCTTTGTAATGTATTTTTTCACTGATGACAGCTATTCGGGTTCCTTTAGCTGGGAAAAAGGCGACCTTAACAACGTGGAGTTTGGAGTCATAGTTAGCAATGAAACTGAAAAATATCAATACCCTAACCTAGAAATTGTAAACTCTTCCTCCAGAATTGAAACAGACGGAAACTTCACTGTCACAGGAAAAGTGGTAAACACAGGCACCCAAGAATCAGGTAAACTTTGGGTGGTAGCAAGTTTTTACAATTCTACAGGAGACATAATCGCAACTGGCTTCTCTGATTATTTGCTACCCGAATCTCTGCCTGCGGGCGAAAGTACATCTTTTACTGTAAGTAGCACTGATGCCGTGAATGAGTTGGTAAGTGAAATGCAGGTGTTAGCTTACAAAATCAGAGATTACTCTTTGGTGGTTCAAACACAAGCACCAATCATTCCAGAATTTCCAGTTTTACCTATCGTGTTACTGTTTGCAGCTGTAACCATAACTGGGGTAGTCTTTAGCAAAAAAACAAAACTACGCTAAACTCCTGTGAAAGCGCCGCCATGTTGGCTAATTCGCTGTTTTTGGGTCTGAAGGTGTCTTAAAATTGGCTGTACTAGGTTATTTAGGCAAAGCTAGTAACCGTTAAATAACGCATCTCTACAAAACTGAACTGGCTCTGTTGCTTACTTAACAAAGACGTTATTTGGAATGTGAAAAAATGAAAATTGCTGTATTCGTTTACGAGTATCCCCCCAAAATCGTTGGCGGCTTAGGAACATACGCTGCAGAAATTACCCGCAAGTTCGTTTTAATGGGACACGACGTCACCGTTTTTACAATGAACGACGACCAAGCAAGCTTGCCCACACGAGAATTGCTACGGGGAATCGAAATTCATCGTCCTGTTCACATAGACGTTTCTGATTCTCTCCCCGACGTAGTTGCCGAGGACGTTAAAAAGTGGGGTAGAGGAATTAAGTTCTTTTCCAAAATTTTGATGTATAATTACTTGAGTGCCGCGAAACTGATAAACGAGCTTGTTAGAGGTGAGGACTTCAAGTTTGACGTTGTTGTAGCCCATGACTGGCTTTCAGTTATTGCTGGAATCACAATACGAAAAGAGCTCGGAATACCCTTGGCGTTTCATGTTCATTCCAACGAGCGCGGCCGCACCTTAGGCAACGGCTCGGGCGTAGTTAGCAGTATAGAAAACCGCGGCGGACAGATGGCAGACATGGTTATCACTGTCTCTTATGCTATGCAGGATGAGTTGATACAGGCTGGTTTTCCTGCAGAAAAAATCCGAGTCTGCTACAA
>PIXS01000114.1 GCA_003096255.1 Candidatus Bathyarchaeum sp.
AAACAAAAGAACATTCAAAAACTTGAACAAAAATTAAACAACGCTAGAAAATCGTTCAAGAAACAAAAAGACACACTTCAAAAACTTGATAACACTAAAGAAGGTGTTGTTACTCCTGATGATTTAGATAACTTACCTAAAGCTGTAAGAGAACAATTAGATAATCATCAAGTATTATTCCATCCTAACGAAGGTCCACAAACAGACTTCCTTGCTGCTGGTGAGAAAGATGTGTTATACGGTGGAGCTGCTGGTGCTGGTAAATCATATGCCATGATTGTTGACCCACTAAGATACGCACATAAGAAAGACCATAGAGCTTTAATACTAAGACGTTCTATGCCAGAGCTTAGAGAGATGATTGATAAGTCTCGTGAACTATATCCCCAAGCATTTCCCGGTGCTAAGTTCAGAGAAGTAGAAAAACTTTGGAACTTTCCAAGCGGTGCAAAGGTTGAGTTTGGATTCCTTGAGAGAGATGCAGACGTATACAGATATCAAGGACAAGCATATAGTTGGATAGGGTTTGATGAGATAACTCATCTACCAACAGAGTTTAGTTGGAACTATCTTGCTTCACGTCTTAGAACAACTGACCCAGAAATACAAACATACCTTAGATGTACTGCTAACCCCGGAGGTGTTGGTTCGCAATGGGTAAAGAAAAGATATATTGAACCTAGCGAATCAAACAAATCCTTTATGAGAAGTGATGGACTTACCCGTAGATTCATACCTGTCAAACTTGCTGATAACCCATACCTTGCAGAGGATGGTGTCTATGAGCAAATGCTTAAATCTTTACCACCGATTCAACGTAGACAATTACTTGAAGGTAACTGGGATGTAGCAGAAGGTGCAGCTTTTGTAGAGTTTGACCCGCTACATCATGTGATTACTCCGTTTGAATTACCTTTACATTGGGAAAGAGTTAAAGCAGTTGACTATGGATACGCTGCAGAATCCTGTTGTTTATGGGGAATAATGGACCAAAATGACGGAACTTTAATAATTTATAGAGAATTATACAAAAAAAACTTGACAGGACTCGATTTAGGTCGTATAATAACGGAAATGGAAGTAGAAGATCCGTTTTCAGTCCAAGGGGTCTTAGATACAGCAGCTTGGGCTAGAACAGGAACGACTGGTCCTACGGTTGGTGAAACATTACAACAACTAGGACACAAGCTCAGAAGAGCAGATAAAAATAGAATACAAGGTAAGATACAGATTCACGAGTATTTGAAAGTTCAGAATAGTGGGAGTCGACCTAAATTACAAATTTTTAACACTTGTCCTAACTTGATTCGAGAACTACAAAGTATTCCTTTGAGTAAATCTAAACCTGAAGACGTAGACACAAATGCATCAGATCACGCATATGATGCTCTACGTTATCTTATTATGAGCAGACCGAGAATCAATGATCCTTTACAGCGCATAAGAGAATTAAAAAAAGAATCTATCTACAATCCAGTGGATCCAGATTTCGGATATTAAAGGATAAAACAATGACAAGAAAAACAAAAATAACTTATGGCATTTCTAACAGAAGTAAAAGCATAGGAGTTGCTGGACCTAAAGGATCTTATGGAATAGATAAAAATCCTTTTTCTACAACTTATAGAGCATCAGGAACTACAAATAGGGGTGTAAATATAGGTGCTACTGTAACTAAACCTAAGTATGGTAGTAAAAAAGATACCTATTATGGAATTCAAGTTTTCAAGAAATTTTAATAAAAGATGGAAAAGCAAGAACAAAATTCATTAAATTCAGATAATCTTTTCTTTGAAGATGTTGAAGGTGAACAAGGAAAGAAACTTGTTCTTGAAGAAGATCAAAAACTAAACTTAGTAGGTATTATACAAAGTCGATACAATGATGCAGAAACTGCAAGAATATCCCACGAACATAGATGGTTAAAAGCTTATCGTAACTACAGAGGTTTATACGATAAACACATTAAATTTAGAGAGTCTGAAAAATCTAAAGTCTTTGTAAAAATTACAAAAACGAAAGTTTTAGCAGATTTTGGACAACTAATTGATGTTGTATTCGGCACAGGTAAATTCCCTATAGGTGTTCGAGAAACCAAAATGCCTGAAGGTGTTTCTGAGTATGCACATTTAGATACACAAAACCCATCTCCGGGAATTGAAACAAGCATCCCAGAACAAGAAGAAGAAGTTATTGAGAATCCTTTTGACGTAGGATTTGAAGGAGATGGTAAAACTTTAAAACCCGGAGCTACATTTAGTGCTGGTAAGTTTTTAGAAGAAGAAGCAGCAGAAATTCTATCAGAAGGTCCTAGTCCAATGCCTGAAGCCATTGAGATTAAACCTGCTCAAAAATCTGCAAGAAGAATGGAGAAGTTGATTCACGATCAGATTGAAGAATCAAACGGATCATCTGAAATAAGAAATGCATTACTTGAGTCTGCTTTACTCGGTACAGGAATTGTTAAAGGTCCTTTTAATTTTAATAAAACTTTAAATCGTTGGGATGAGGGTGAAGACGGAGAAAGAACTTATTCTCCTGTAGATGTTAGAGTACCAAGAATAGAGTTTGTTAGTGTTTGGGATTTTTTCCCTGATCCAGCAGCTACCAATATTGACGAGTGTGAATACGTATTTCATAGACACAAACTAAACAAAAGTCAATTACGTGCTTTGCGCAAAATGCCTTACTTTGACAGTGATGCAATTCGTGAATGCTTAATGATGGGCGCAAACTACGAAGATAAGTACTACGATACACAGTTACGTGACGAAGAAAACGATCAAGCATACGGATCAGACAAGTACGAAGTACTAGAGTATTGGGGAATAATGGATGCCGAGTATATGCGAGAAGCAGGTGTCGATGTTCCTGATAGTGTAGATGATCTAGATGAAGTACAAGTCAATGCTTGGATATGTAACGGTAAACTACTAAGAGTGGTTGTTAATCCGTTTACTCCACACAGATTACCGTATCATTCGTTCCCATATGAGCGTAATCCATACAGTTTCTTTGGTATAGGTGTTGCTGAAAACATGGATGATGCGCAACAGATTATGAACGGCCACGCTAGAATGGCTATAGATAATTTAGCATTATCAGGATCTTTAGTATTTGATGTAGATGAGTCTGCCCTTGTAGGTGGACAATCAATGGAAATATATCCGGGTAAGATATTCCGCAGACAAGCAGGAATGCCCGGACAAGCAATACACGGATTAAAGTTTCCTAATACATCAACAGAAAATATGATGATGTTTGACAAGTTTAGACAACTTGCAGATGAGCAAACAGGTATTCCTAGTTACTCACACGGACAAACAGGAGTACAAAGTATGACAAGAACTGCTTCTGGTATGTCGATGTTATTAGGTGCAGCCAGTCTAAACATTAAAACAGTTGTAAAGAATTTAGATGATTTCTTATTGAAGCCTTTAGGTGAATCATACTTCCAATGGAATATGCAATTTATGGAAGGCAAACTAGGAATCGAAGGAGATTTAGAAATCAATGCTATGGGTACAAACAGCTTTATGCAGAAAGAAGTAAGAAGTCAGAGATTGACTATGTTCTTACAAACTGCACAAAGTCCTGCTATTGCACCGTTTGTTAAGATTTCTAAATTGGTTAGTGAACTAGCCTACAGTTTGGATCTTGATCCTGAAGAAATACTCAATGATCCAGAGGAAGCGGCTATTATGGCACAAATTATAGGAATGCAAAATGTTGGACAAGAAACTGGCAATGAGGCTGCTCCCGTTGGTGAACAACAAACCACTATGGGAAGCCCTGAAGGAACACCTGAACAACCGCAAGACGTTGGAGTTACAGGCACTGGTGGGGGCAACATCGGAATTGGAAGTGTACCGCAGTCAGGGGAAGATCAATTCTCTGGTAATGTTGGAACAGCTTAAAGAACAAGTAGAAGAAGCTACGAAAAGAAAAGAGGAGATTAATGCCTAATAAAAAGAAACAGTATTATCAAGAAGGCGGTGAAGCCATAGAAGGTCAGATGGATGATCTTATGATGATGCCTGAAGAAGAAGAAGAAATGGTTCCTGTTGAGACTCCGATGGAGTCAGACGAAGAGATGGAAGATAACTATATAGATTTTATAGTCGGTGAGTCTTTGACTCCCGAAGACGAAGAATATTTGCTGACTGCACTTGAACAAGATGATCGACTCAGTATGATCTTTGATCAAGTTGTAGAAACAGCTTCAGAATTTGCAGGTTCTGGACCCGTTGAAGGTCCGGGAACTGGAATGTCCGATTCGATACCTGCAAGGTTATCGGATGGGGAATTTGTTATAACATCAAAAGCCACAGAAGAGATTGGTCCTGACAAACTTCAAAGTATGATGGAACAAGCTGAAATGGATGCTGATGCTAGACAAATGAGACAAACTGGTGGATTAATAACTAAAGAAGAGGAACAAGAAGAACAAACTCAAAAAGTTCCTTCTGTTGTTGTTGAAAGAGAACAACCTTTACTTGTAGAGGAAGATCCAATGCAACAAAAGAATAAGGAAGCTATGAGATCTTTAGATCCTAGATTAAGTTTATTCGCTAGTTAACTAACCGTAGAGCCACCTGTCCTAGTCAGACAGCACTCTACATTTTAAAAAAGTAAAATACCTTTTGATGCCACCTTATTTAGGCAAGCACTTATTTAGAAGACGTTCTTGGAATAAGCCACCTTGGTAGAGTAAGCACAGAGGAAAGGAGAGTAAAATGACTGACAATGAAAATGTAGCTTCTACTGAAGAAGCAAAAAATGAACCCGTACCTAATCCGTATAATATGAGAAAAACATGGCACACGGAAGATGTTATGCCAGCAGCTAATGTTGATAGTGCTAATAGTTTATTTGTAGAACCTAAAACACCTGTACAACAAACAGAAAGTGAGGAACCACAAGAAACTAAACAACCAGTATCTAAAGACGAAGCATATAAAAGGCCTGACTATAAAAAAAGGTACGATGACTTGAAAAGACATTACGATAGTAAACTTAACGAGTTTAGACAACGAGAGCAAGAACTTATTCAAGAAGCAACAGCTTCAAGACCTGAGTATCAAGCTCCTAAAACTGTCGAAGAACTTGAACAATTTAAAGCACAATATCCTGATGTCTATGATGTGGTTGAAACTGTTTCACACTTACAAAGTGAAGCGA
>PIXS01000115.1 GCA_003096255.1 Candidatus Bathyarchaeum sp.
AATGGGATGCACAACAGTCCTCAAAATAATATCCCCTGATGTTCTCCACAAATTTGACGTGGGCGGAGTAATGCTGAACATCAACGGTCCTGAGGAAGCAAAAAACGCCTTTAACAAAATCATAGAGAACGTGAAACGGCATAAACCCGACGCACAAATTGACGGCATCCTTGTACAGGAGATGGCTCCCTGCTCAACAGAAGTTATTGTGGGGGCAATCAAAGACCCCCAGTTTGGACCAACTCTAATGTTTGGGCTCGGCGGAACATTCGTGGAAGTCATGAAGGATGTGTCATTCAGAATCGCCCCCATCGATAAAGATGATGCACAGCAGATGATTTCGGAAGTGAAGGCATCCACTATTCTTCGTGGTTATCGTGGTCAACCACCCCGCGACACGGAAACAATAGTAAACATCCTGCTTAGCACCTCAAGGCTGGTGATGGAGCACCCAAACATCAAAGAACTTGACCTAAATCCAGTGATGGTCTACGAGAAGGGAGCAAAAACGGTTGATGCACGGATCATATTGGAATAAACCTCTTATTTTAGAACTCACATCATTTCCAGTCCCGTCAAAAGACGAACTAAACTCAGAACCATGACAGCTTAACCAGTGCAATGGACTTGAAAAAAATGTCTGACTCACCTGAACAAAAAATCAAAGCCCTAAACCAAGAATTAACTCCCCTTAAAGAAGAAAGAAACAGGCTGAACGAAGACGCCAAGAAGTGGGCACAAAAAAGAGATGCCCTCCACGAAAAAACCAGAAATCTGCGAAAAGACGCCAACACCATCAAAGAAAAAAGAGACGCCTTGAACGAGAAAGTTCAGGAACTGAAGAACCTCCGCAGTCAAGTGACAGCTAGGCGCAAGGAGAAACTTGACAAATTTTCGGAGTTAAGAGAGAAAATCAGGGCGCTCAACGAAAAGCTGCCTAACGGAAACCTGCGACAGGTACAGAGAGAGATTGAGGATATTGACTGGAAGATTCAAACAAACTCCCTGCCCGTAAAGGAAGAGCAGGAGCTAGTTAACAGGGTGCGGCACCTTGAATCCCTGCTTGTAGACCAGAAGCAAACAAAGAAAATAAAAGACGAACTCTTCAAGCTGCGAGCTGAAGAGCAAAAGTTTGCAGCCGAAGCAAAAACAATTCACGATAAACTTTCTGAACTGGCTGAACAGAGCCAAAAATACCATGCCCAAATGATTGACATCCTAGAAAAATCCCGCGAACTCCAAGCTGAAGCTAATGAAGCCCACAAAAAATTTGTGGAAGCAAAGGAGGAGGCACAGAAAATTCACCAAAAATTTGTTGAAGTTCTGGAAAAAATCAGAAGCATTGAACGGGATTTGAAGGAAACCGCGGACAAGAAGCAGGCTGAACGCCAGAATGAACTCAAGAGTGAGCTGGAGAAACGGGCATTAGAGAAGCTGAAGCGGGGCCAGAAGCTGATATGGGAAGAGTTTCAGGTTCTGGCTGAGAAAGGACTCATCTAATCTTGGCAGATTCAATGATGAAGCTTGTTTGGGTATTATTGAATAGAAAAAAGAAAGAGAAGATTAAAGTGTGCCTCCAAGTAATGGAGTAATATATAGGAGAGCAAACATGCCTACCGCAACTAAGCCCGAGCGCATTCTTATTCTGTGCGTTGACAGGGACGACGATTTAGGCATGAAAGCTGGAATAAGCACGCCAATTCTTGGAAGAAAGGAGAATGTGAATGCTGCTGCGAGTTTAGCCCTCCGAGACCCTGAAGAAGCCGACGCCAACGCCATGTTCGAGGCTGTCCGCATCTACGACAACCTGAAGAAGAGCGCCAAGGGCGAAGAGGAGCATGAGGTTGCAACCATAGCAGGCTCTGACTTGCATGGAATAGAGGCTGACAGGCAGCTTGTAGCCGAATTAACTGAAGTTTTGGAAGTGTTTAAGGCTACAGACGTTATTCTTGTTACTGACGGTTACGCAGACGAGATGGTGCTGCCCCTGATTGAGTCTAGGGTGCCTGTTACGTCTGTTCGAAGAATTGTGATACAGCACAGCAAATCCATCGAAGAATCAGCTGCCCTCTTCAGTCGTTACCTGAAGCTTCTTGTGGAGAACCCCCGTTACTCCCGAATGGTTTTGGGGCTTCCAGGAATCCTTTTCCTAGTTTTAGGTGCCTTATGGGTCGCCGAAATGTTGACGTTTGCTGTACAAGCTATTGTATTGATTGTGGGCGGATTTCTTGTTGTAAGAGGATTCGGGCTTGACAAACAAGCTCTAAACTTTTACAAGTGGGTCAAAGAGTATTCTCCGCCTCCCTTCACTGTGCAGATATCTGGTTTTTCGGCGATTGCGGGAATCCTGATAATTCTTGTTGGCGGCTACTTGGGAGGAACTGCAGTAGCGGAAGCGATTCCTGAAGTGGACGCCCTTTCGAGTATTCCGATGCTTATAGGCGAGTTTTTCTACGTGTCAACATATTTCATAGCTATTGGTATGTGCGTTATACTTTCAGGCAGGGCGGTTCGCTGGTTCTTTGAGCGGGATTTACGTTTATGGCGTACAATCGTCATAGTGGTTGGCGTCGCTTGGTCCTCTGTCATGTTTGTTGAAGCATCACAAATTCTTATTGACCCAATTTCCATTAGCAGAACATTGGTTTATTCAATTATTGGCGGCATACCCGTGATAGTAGCCACAGTTTTAACAACGGTACTGTTACGTAGAAGATACCGTAGCTACTTCGAAGACACAGAAGAACCCCTAGTGGACCTTGAAGAAAGCTGAAGCAGCAACCAGCGGCAGAACATTGAAAGGTTTATTATCTGAAAATCCTGTCTATATAGCCCAGCGTTCAGACTGAACTAGAACAACCAAAATAAGCCGCATAATGTAATACTGGATTATAACTATCTGTGGTAAAAAACTATGCTTGAAGGTTTGCTCTCTCTGTTAGGCATCTACAAGTTATACGAGAAGTGGCTGGGGTATCAAATCAAGGGTGACAAGAAGCCGGAACACATCGCCATTATCCTTGACGGAAACCGCAGATGGGCTTTCCATAAATCGTTGATTCCTTGGGTCGGTCATCGTCATGGCGCCGACAAGATTGATGAACTGCTGGACTGGTGCATAGAATTAGATGTGAAGTTCATTACCTTGTATGGTTTTTCTACCGAAAATTTCAATCGCCACGAAAAAGAGGTGGAGGAGCTCATGAGGCTGATTGAAGAGAGAATGCTTTCAATTCTTAAGAATGAAAAGATTTACGCAAACAAAATCAAAGTTAAAGCCATTGGACGGATAGACCTTCTGCCTCCACCGATTCAGGAAGCGATTCAGCAAGTTGAAACGTCAACAGAAATGTTCAGCGACAGGCTCTTGAACATAGCTTTGGCTTATGGTGGAAGAGCAGAAATCGTTGACGCAACAAAACAGATAGCAGAGAAAGTGAAAAATGGGGAACTGAACCCCAAGAAAATCAACGAGGAACTCTTTGAACAGTACCTGTACACCGCTCACATGCCAAAACAGGACGCTGACCTCATCATAAGAACCTCTGGAGAAGAACGCCTGAGCGGTTTCCTTTCTTGGCAGTCTGCGTACAGTGAACTCTGTTTCGTGGACGTGAACTGGCCAGACTTTAGGCGCATTGACCTGTTGCGTGCAGTCCGAACATATCAGAGAAGGAAGCGCCGCTTCGGTCACTAAAACGTTTGTCTCTCGTTTTTCTGTGCTTTCTACTTGTCTAAATGAAAAAATCACGCACTACTGGTTGGTCAAATTTTCTTGACTAAAGTCAGGTCAAGGTTTCTTGACAAAAATGCTTTTACCCGTATCAGGAACCGATAATATTTGGGGATTAAGTTTGAAATCTTTTAAGATTACAGTATTAATGTTATTCATAATAGCCGTTTTACCCTTTCTTGTGATCGATTTCAAAGCCGCAGAAGCAGAAAGCATCTTCACCGATGACTTCAGTGTAGACTCTGGAGCATGGCAGTATTTAGGGAGCGCATACAGAGACCAAACAAACCAGCACTTGGTCTTAACCACTTCTGCAAATGACCAAACAGGGGTTGCGTTTTTCAAAACTCCAAATCAAGACGCTTTCACAGTTAGCTTCAGCTACAAAGGTAGTGGAGATGGGTTCCTATTCTTCTTCTACAAACAGCAGTATCCGTCACCAATTGATTGGGAAGAAAGTTATGGGGATAATGGAGTTGCTGGGGGTCGTTTAGGGTTTAACACTGGATCGATTATTCCTGGATACGGAGTTGAATTTGACGGTTGGAGAAACATTGCCCATGAATTTGATGACATCGTTGGAGGCACACCAAATCCCTCAGCTGACCCGTCCGACAGCCATATTGCGCTAATAAAAGATTTTACAGGCAATCACTTAACCTCTGTCAATGACCAAAGAATTTACGACAACGTTTGGCATCAGGTTATTATCGAAGTTCAAGGGTCTTCTGTTGACGTTTATTTTGACCAAGAGTTAGTGCTTGAATGGAACGGGGTTCTGGACAGAACTTATGGTGGGCTTGGATTCAGCGGTTCTAACGGAATGGTCGAAGCCAGCTGGCACATAATAGACAACTTTTCTATTTCTGCTCGTAATTTGCAGAAGACGTCTCTTGCCATTTCTTGCACAAGTTCTACGTCTTATTCAGGTTTCAACGTCCAAATTGATGGCCAGTTGACCCTTGAAGAAAACGGTGTTCCAGATGTGCCCATTTTTCTCTCTTACAGTGTCACAGGAGGAAAATCTTGGGAAGACCTAACAATGGTGAATACTGCTTCTGACGGAACTTATTCAGTAACCTGGAATCCTTTGGTTACAGGAATTTATTGGATAAAAGCTGTGTATGAAGGAAAGGCTAATCAGTTAGGAACAACAGCTGGGATTAACTTTTCAGTGACACAAGATGCAAAACATAATGTTTTCTCAGTTTCTTCAAACTCTACAGTCAACTCGCTGGCATTCAACAGCACCACTTCAGAACTTAGTTTCGTTGTCACTGGTCCCTCAGGAACCACAGGGTATGTAGAGTGCACACTAGCAGAAAGTCTTGTTACAAACCCCGAGAACATTAGGATGTTTTTGGATGAAGACGAACTGGACTATAGCGTTAGTTCAAGAGCAGACATGTGGATTCTTTATTTCAAATACAACCACAGCTCACACCGAATAAACATTAAGCTACCAATAAACGATGACGACACAACAACACCTAACGAACAGGAAACACTTGATCTGACATGGGTACCCAAAGACGAGCCCTCTCAAGGGGAACAACTTGCAGCCATTTTCGGAATAGCCGCCATAGTTGCCGCATTAGTTATTGCACTGCTTCTCTACTTCAAAACACGTAAGTAGCCAACTCATCCTCGTTTCTTGGCGCTGACTATCGAGATTACGTCTCTGTCCTTGAGCACGTAATCTTCTCCAATTCTGTTTCTTCCACGAATGTCGATGGCGTGAATGAAGCTGTCTCCAAGCTCGGTGTGGATGATGTAGGCTAGCTGCCGCGCCGTTGTTCCAAAAGGCACAAGATACACGTCTGGAAGCACTCTGCCTTTATGGTCACTATGATGTTCACAGTCTTCTACGGGGTAAACGGCAACCATCTGCAGAAGCTCAAAGAATGCTGTGTTGATTGCTTCTTGGACGCCAGTGGAGCCAAACTTGTAAAGGATATGTTCCTGAATAGCTTCTAGCGCCTTTTTCTGGGCAGCATTGAGTTTGTCAGGGTTTTTTGTTGTTAATTTGCATTCTCCAGGCGTGTAATTGATTAAGCCTTTTTCTCCTGCTCTTCTGAGAGCCAATTCTGCTTCTGCGCTGCAGGGTACAACGTTGTATCCGCTTTCTTTTAGGCGCTCAATGTTGTCTTCTGCTGTGGGCAGGTCTATTTTGTTGGCGGCAATCAGTGTTGGCTTGGAGACGCTTCTCAGAATGTCTATGAAATGTATTATGTCGTCGTCGCTCCAGTGCTCTGGCTTGTCCATGTTAAGGTCGCTTTTTCGTATGCTTTCCATTATGTGGTATCGTTTGATGGCTAAGCCGCTCAGCTGTGCCTCAAGAAGAGACACTAAATCGTCTTTGCCTGAACCCGCTGTTCTAGCCAGTTTGGACCAGCCCTTCTTCAGTATCTGGTTCATCCACATGGTTATCTCGTTTTCAAGAAACTTCACATCTTCCAGTGGGTCATGGGAGCCTTTTTTGCAGATTCTTCCTTCACAGTCTGTTGAGCCTGAAGCATCAACCACATGAAGTAACGCGTCCGCTTTTCTGACTTCGTCTAGGAACTGGTTTCCGAGTCCTCGTCCTTCCCATGCTCCTGGCACCAGCCCCGCCACATCAATCATCTCGACTGGAACTAGCCTGATTCCGTCTAGGCAGAGGCTGTTTTTTGGGTTGTCTTCGACGTTGAATTCGGTGTGGACGCACGGTGTTCTTAGGTAACCTATTCCCCTGTTGGGTTTGATGGTGGTGAAGGGGTAGTTTCCGATGTCCACAGGAATCAAGGTTGCAGCAGAGAAAAACGTGGACTTGCCTGTGTTCGGTTTGCCGACGATTCCCAGCTTTTTGGAGTAAGATGGTGTACTCATGGCTGAATCATTCCCTGTTTCTCCACTGCTTAACTTTAGGAGAAATCTTCAACAGTTCTATTGTTTTATCACGGGTAAAAGCTTTGTCAAATAGCCCTTTCAGCCTTTGAATACGTTGAAATAGACTTGAAGAACCGTTTCTTACTGTCCTATCAGATATTTTTCGACATCTATTGCAGCTTTGCATCCTGACCCAGCAGCGGCAATGGCTTGGCGGTAACGGGAGTCTGTCACATCGCCTGCAGCAAAGACTCCCTCTATGTTGGTTCGTGTCTGCTCTCTGACTAGGATGTAGCCTGTCGAGTCCAGTTCTATCTGGTCCTTGAAGATTTCTGTGTTAGGCTTGTGACCAATGGCAACAAAAACGCCATCACACTCCAGAACCGATTCCTTACCAGAAACAACATCATGGAGCTTAACTCCCTCTACCATGTTTTTGCCCAGAATCTCCTTAACTGTGCTGTTCCAAACAAACGAGATTTTCGGGTTCTCGAACGCTTTTTCCTGAAGGAAGTTGCAAGCCCGCAGCTTGTCTCTTCTGTGAATAACTTTGACTTCGTTTGCCA
>PIXS01000116.1 GCA_003096255.1 Candidatus Bathyarchaeum sp.
CTAAAGTAGAAAAAAGTTGGCTTCTAAAACTTGTCAAACACTTAGATGCGCCTGATGTTGCGGGAGCAAGTGGAACCGTGGAAACTTGGAACAGTGACAGTTTGGTTCCTCGTGTTATAGGATACGAGCTCAACTACCGGTATCGGCGGCTTCCTAACACTGTAGAGCGGGTTGCAACCATGAACCTGTTACTGAAAACTAAAATAACCCTAGATATAGGCGGCTTTGATGAGTCCCTGCCTACTCAGTATGACACAGATATCGGCGCACGTTTAGCCGAGGCAGGCTACAGAATTGCTTTTGATGTTGAAGCCAAGTGCTACCATTTTCATCGTCCAACGTTACGGACTTTTTACAAGCAACAGTACAAGTATGGCGAAAACACTTGGAAACTGTATTTTAAACATCCAAACCTCGCTAAAGGCGATAACATAACTGACTGGTGGATGAACGCCCAGCCAATATTGTATGGAATCGCTGGCATTTTGCTCATAATCAGCATTGTTACTGGGTTCAATGTTGTGCCCTCTTACCTGTTACTTGCAATAGTTGGTTTCACTTTGCTTCATTACGCTGTTTCGGCAGCCAAAATTTCATACATTTATCATGACGCTGCGGCAATGTATCTTGTTGTAATCTATTTCGTCAGAGCCTTTGGTTGGACCTTGGGAGGAGCAACCTCTTTAATCCGCACAATGCTATCAAGAGATGAGGAACAAAAACAGTGAATGTTTGTTTTGTAACCCCTGAATATTTCCCGATTTCAGGAGGAACCGGAGCTTACGTCTATTACCTTTCCCACAGCCTTCAAAAGATGGGGCATAACGTTCATGTTGTGGCTAGGGACACCCAAGACTCAGACACGACATACAATGGAATTCACGTTCATTACGTAAAAGGCGTAGGAAACGCCCTGACACGCTACTGGCGATTTGCTCGTTCAGCTTCTAAAAGAATTAAAGAACTAAACAAACAAAGTGCCTTTGACATAATCCACGCTAACCTTCCTTTGGTTCCAAGTTTTGCCATTCCCAAGGGTGCTTCTAGGGCTGTTGTTTGTGCGGTTCACTCAACTTGGAAAGGAGAAGCAATCGTAACAAAAAACGATAACCCCAAAGAGCTAAACCCAAACGAAAAGTCCATGCTCAGATACAATTTTGTGCTTAGGATTTTTGAAAAGAGGTTGATGAACCGTTCTGACGCCTTGATTGCAGTGAGTAAATACACTGTTAACGAGTTGACCGACCTTTATGGCATCAGCAAAAACAAAGTTCACGTAATCTACAATGGCGTGGACATAGAACGCTTCAAGCCAAGACCAAACAAAACTGAACTCAAAAAAGAATTCGGACTAGACCCCCAAAAGAAGGTAGTGCTGTTTGTAGGGCGTCTTTACCACCGCAAAGGGTTAGAAACATTGCTTCAGTCAGTTCCTCCAGTTCTTAAAGAATTCAGTGACGTAAAGTTTGTCATCTCCGGAACAGGGTTCAAACAAAAAGAAGAGAACCTCAAAAACTTGGCAAAAGAACTAAACATAGAAGACCACGTCGAGTTTCTGGGCTACGTTCCAGACGACAAGCTTCCGTTGCTGTATTCTGCTTCAGACATTTTCGTGCTGCCCGCTATATACGAGAATTTTCCCTTTGCAATACTTGAAGCCCAATCCACTGGGATTCCAGTAATTTCCACAAAAGTGGGGGGAATAGCCGAATTTTTGGTAGACAACGAGAACGGGTTTGTTATAAGCCCCGGAGACCCCGAGCAATTGACTGCAAAAGTTTTGGCTTTGCTAAAGAATCCAGACCGTGCTAAAGAAATGGGTGCCCGTGGACGGCAACTGATAGAAGAACAGCTTGACTGGCGCCTGATTACGCAACAAGTTATAGACTTGTATCATGAACTGCTAAAGACAAGATAACTACAGAGACTTGTCCCAGTGCTTGTCTACCCATTCTTTGCCCTTGATTTCTTCGTCAACTTTCCTGTAGACGTTCAAGCATCCCTGTAACATGTTCAGGAAGGGGGTTCCGAAGCAGAGGCGGGTGAGAAAATAGCTTTTGTATACCCAACGTTGCGCCCTTACCGCCATGTCGGCGTAAGGCAACAGAAATGGGCGTTTTATGTCTTCAATTTTTTCGCCGATTATCTGGATTTCAGTTGGTTCACGCTGGTAATATTTGTCAACGAATTTTATGTGGCTTATGTCCTTCCAGTTTATGCCCATTATTTCGCAGCACACCTTGTCCATTGCAAGAGCGCTGTTGCTGGCTAGAACTAGGTTCATTGGTATTACAATTCCTCTGTTTGGACCGTTTCCTTCCATGGCCGAGGTGGCGTCCATGACAACAAGTTTGGGTTTTAGTAAAACCTGCAAGTCGTGCATGACTTTTTCGAATTGAGGATGAAGAAATATGCGGCGGTTGTTGGGGATGCATCCAAACAGGTTCTTTATGGCGCCGCTGTACAGGGTGTATTCGTGGGTTTTCATTACTGGCATGTCCACTACAGAGTCGGCTTCAACAAGAGTTTTTGGCATTGGAACATTGTGCAAAACGTAGGTTCTAGGATTGTTAACTTTCACTGTTTCATCTTCAGAAAGGTTAACTGCCCTTGCCCCCGCTTTTTCCGCAACTTTTCTTATTCCTGTCAATGCTAGGGAATCATTGCAGCAGTAATTGTAGCCGTTGGATTCTCCAACAATTACCTCTTCAGCCCTGTCGCGTAGGATTCCTATTAGATGAAACAGAAGCACAGGGTTTGTTACCGCGCCTTTGATGTAAGTTTTGGAACACAAGTTCGGTTTGATGACAACTTTTCCTCGGATGTTTTTGTCCCATTCTGCGGCTTTTAGGGCGTCTCGTAATGCAGATTCCAAGTCGCTGTCAGTTTTGAAGATGCCTACATTAACTTTTTTCATTTGTTAATCGCCCTCCGTTATTTTTCTGAAGCATCCAGGGTCTGACATCATGTAGTCGTCGTGGTATGCTAATGCTCGTGCTCTGCATCCACCACAAACATACTTGTATTCACACTTGCCGCAGCGTCCTTTCAGTTTTTGTCTATCTCTTAGGTCTTGGAGGACGGGGGAGTTGACCCAGATATCTTCTATTTTTTCTGTTTTGAGGTCGCCGACTACTAGGGGCATGAAAACGCATGGTTGAACTTTTCCTTCTGGAGAAATGGCGCAGTAGAACCTTCCTGCTCCGCACCCGCCGATAAAGTCGGCTAGTGCTCTGGCTCTGCTGCTAACTTTTGCTGCTTCCATGTGAGCAAGGGGCAAAACTAGGTCGTCTTGGGTTACGGAACACTGCAAAGCCACTCTCGCAAGTTGAGGTGTTGTGCTTAGTATGGCGATTTTGTGGTCTTCTGACAGTTTTTCGTTCATGAATCTTAGAATTTCTTCCCGTTCCTTAGGCGACGGGTCGGCTTCCACTATTTCTTTTCCCCTGCCTGTGGGAACAAAATTGAACAAAGTAAACCTGTCGATTCCCATGTTTTCGGCCATTTCAAGAACTGCAGGAATTTCTTTCAGGTTATTTTTGGTGCCCGTTATCGCTATACACGTGCAGATTTTCTTGTCCAAGCAGTTCTTTAGGCCCTGCATGGTCTGTTCAAAGGCGCCGTCTTTTCCCCTGAAAAAGTCGTGTGTTTTGGCGATGGCTCCGTCCACGCTAACTTCCACGTAGTGGATGCCAGTTTCTTTTAGTTTTTTGACGTTCTCTTCAGTAAGCAATGTGCCGTTTGTGGCCAAGGAGATATACAGTCCCCGGTCAACGGCGTGGCGTGCAATTTCAAAGAAGTCTTTTCTCATGAGGGGTTCTCCGCCTGAAAATGCTAGGGAGGTGGCGCCAAAGTCTGCGATTTGGTCTACTACTTTGAGGGCTTCTTCTGTTGACAGTTCGGTTTTTGTTTCGGAGCCTGAGTTTGAGTAGCAGTGTTTGCATTTCAGGTTGCATTTGTATGTAAAGTTCCACACTACCAGAAAGGGTGCGTGAACTTGTATTGGGCGGTTGAATCCGTATTCTTCGAAGCCTGATACTATGCTGTTTATTGCCCGTCTGACGTAAGAATCTCCAAAAAGCTTTGAGACTCTTCGTTTTTCAACCGACAACGCTTTCTGTATAAAGCCAATCCAGAACTCTATCA
>PIXS01000117.1 GCA_003096255.1 Candidatus Bathyarchaeum sp.
GACGTGGTTTTTGGTGAGGTTCCAGACAACATTCATCCAACATTATGGATGGGGAAAGTCACAGCATACCTTAAACCCAAACTCAGAAGAAAAAACCCAAGAATTGAAAAAATAAACGGCATCCTTCTCTGCTTGTTGCTGATGGCACTTTTTGTGGCTCCAGTTTGTCTAATTCTTTTTTGGGTTCGTGAACTCCTTGGCTGGTTACCCTACATTGTCGCTTCAGCTATTATATTGCAGACTACTCACGCCATCAAATGCATGCGCCAGTATACGTTACCAGTTGCTGATGCGGTAAAGAAAGGAGATTTCGAAAAAGCCAAGGAGTTGTTGCCCTTTATTGTGAGACGAAATCCTGATGGGCTGACTGAAGGGCACATCATTTCTGCGGCAGTTGAGACAATAGCTGAAGGAACAACAGACGGAATAACGTCACCCTTCTTCTACTATGCCCTGTTCGGTGTTCCAGGTGCAGTTGCCTACAGGGTCGTTAATACTTTGGATTCCATGGTCGGATACAAAGACAAGGACCACATTAACATCGGCTGGTTCTCAGCAAAAACGGACACCATAATCAATTATGTTCCCGCAAGACTGACAGGACTTCTGATGGTCCTTGCCACAATCATCCTAAAAGGAAACTGGAGAAACTCGTGGAGAATCCTGCAGCGGGACAGAAAAAAGATGGCAAGCATCAATGCGGGGTGGACAATACCAACCATGGCGGGTGCACTAGAAATCCAGTTAGAAAAGCCAGGTTTCTACACTATAGGAGACAACAACACCTTGTCCCCATCCCACATCACAAAAGCCCTACAAATAATGCTGCTCACATCCATCCTATTCGCCATAATCATAGTCATCCCAATCCTAGCCACAAAAGCAATACTGGCGCCAGAATTGTTTGCCATCTTAAGAACTACAACTCTGATTCAATAACGAAAACTGCAGCTCCAAACATATTAGGAACCTAATAGCAGAATATTGTTGAAAAATAGCTTTTTCCTGTTTTCTCGAGCAAAGTAGCTCACTGCTTTCTAAATCCCGTTCATATTAGGATTCTAATAGAGGTACATTGTTGAAAACAGTATTTTTTCTGATTTTTTTCTACAGAAGATTCAGTGGTTGTTTTTTAGCAGTTTGATGGCTGCCATTTTTGCTCCAATTTCTGCAAGGTCCCTGTTTTCTCCACTGCCTACGATGATAACGTCGTTTTCTTTCGGATTCAGTTCGGTCACTAGCTTGTCATGCAATTCAGGCATACTTTCAGAAAGATTCTCCTCTCCCTGAGGCAACGCCAACTTGCTGCTGGAAAAAATCAAAGTAGTTGCCCCTAAGGCTCCACTCTTGATTGCAGCGTCTCTCTGCTCCATGCCACTTCCTATTGCTTGAGCTGCATCCCGTACAAGAACCGCAATATTGAAGGCTCCAACGGTCAGAGGACTGCTGGGAACATCCACGCCCTCACTGAGTTTGCTTCGCAAGTCAGAAAACAGCTTCTTTCCGTCTCCAGAAAACGAGATTCCGCTTCTTGAACTCTGAGTTACGCCCTCATTCTTCAGGTGCTTCAGAAGGGTACGGGTTGTGCCTTCTCCTAACCCAACTTCTTTGGAAAGCTTTATTCTACCCACAGTTTCATATTTGCCAATCAGTTCCAGAGCCTTAACCACATGAGCCTCATTAAAGGCTGGAGCGGGTCCAGGCGCAATCTTTCTCGTAACTCGTTCAATTACATCTAGTAGCTTCAATGACGAATCCCCAACGCACAGTAACCTATTGCAAGAATCTGTTTATAATAATTAACCTAAAAAGGTAAGCAGACATCAGCCAGAAGAGTTTTGCGTACAATGGAGCAGCACCACAAACTTTGATAAAACAGCACAACAAACAGTTACTAGCGCAAAAACATGAGGGAGAGTAGAAAGCCTTCACAAAAGCAATTCTCGTAACAGGCACTCCAGGAGTAGGAAAAACCACCATCGCCCAGAAGCTAGCATCCAAACTGGACGCAAATTATCTGGGCATAACAGAAATGGTCAAAGAACAGCAACTGTTCACCAGAGTCGATGAAGAAAGAAACACCCTCATAGCAGACACGGAAAAGGTGGAGAAGCAGCTACAAAAAATTCTCGTCAACACAACGGGCACAACCGTAATCGATGGACACTACTCCGTTGACGTTGTACCACCAAAACATGTAAACATGATATTTGTTCTCAGGCGAGACCCCCGGCAACTCAAGACCGTGTTAGAAACCCGCGGTTATGACTCAAAAAAAGTGTGGGAGAACCTGACCGCCGAAATCTTGGATGTTTGCCTCTGGGACGCGCTGTCAGTTTTTGGCTCTGACAAGGTCTGCGAAATCGACGTAAGCGACAAAACAGTAGAAACGGTAGTGGAAGAAGTGATTCAGGTGCTTGAAAACAGAAAAGACTGCAAACAGGGAACAGTTAACTGGCTAAAGACACTGGAAAATGCTGGACAACTAGAAGAATTCCTGAAAAAGATGGGTTAACCAAGCAATCTTAGAATCTGCTGCTTCGACAACAAAGTAATGCCCCGACGATTGGCATAGGCTTTGGCGTGACCACTAAACTTTTCAGAAATTATGATAGGTTTAGGAAACCCAACATCCTCCGCAGCCTTGTCAATGTTAATCACAATATTAACGCCGACAGTCCGGTTCCAATCCCTGATCCAAACAGAACGCTTCTCCCTGCCACGCCTAATAATCAAATCAAACTTCCGCGAAAGCCCAGACTCGCCCTCCAAAACAGCATCCTTCTCGGTCTGATATCCATTCTGCCTAAAATACTTCGCAGCAAGATTCGCCAAGGAAAGCCGACTCATTTACCCGCATCCTCTTAAAGCATTTAAGCCATACAAGAAAAAGCTTTTCCCTCAAAGGAAGTGCATTAGATGTACGTGGTAATTGTATGTTACGGTTGCGGACGATTTCTCCTAGCTACGGGCAACCAGAAGACTAAACGTTGCCCATACTGTTCAGCTCGATTAACGCTGGTTAAAGCAAAGAAGGTGGCTAGCGCGAAGACTGCCCAAGAGGCGTCAAGTTACATTCGTGCGTTGAAGAGAGGAAGGGGCTCTGAATAGAGAAACAGATTGCTTGGTCTGTTTGGTTTTTTTTGGTTGTTGAAGTGGCATAACGAAAAACAATAATGTTTAGTAAGACAGAAGATTTAATATCATAAACAATACTGTCTATAACAACGAGGGCACACAATGAAAGACATAACAACGAACATAGCATACACAATCCTCTTTGTAGGAATCGGTTTGCTTGCTTTCACCTTCATAAGCGCCTACATATTCCTCATCAACGACCCAACAATCACAGGATCGTCCAACCTAGTAGATGCTTTTGGTAGCGCCTTGGCTCCTCTTATTGGAGCATCCATTCGGATAATGTATCTTGGTATTATGGGGTGGATTGGTGCGGGGCTAACAGCGCGGGGGATACAGCTTATCATACAACTTAAACGTTTGGCAACTCTCCAGTCTCAGCCTCAGGCTAGTTCGGTTATCAATCAGACGGAGCCTGTAAGTGCTAAAAAGGCAAAGGGTCTTGGTCAATCGAGTTAGAAATGAAGGAAAAGGGATAGATGAAGATAGCTACAAGCATGCTCACGGTAGCTTCAGTTATACTTTGGTTAGTGATACTTGTTTTTTCAGTTACTGCAGTTTATTCAGTGTTGAATGTGGGTGTGAACATTGGGGAGGCTCAGATGCTTCCTACCAGTAGTGGCATCAAATTTTCTTTGCCGTTTTCTATAAACAATGATGGTTACTATGAGATAGCTGATTTGAATTTGACAACCCGTGTCACAGACCCGGATGGGGCAGTGCTTGATTTGACAGAAACCTTTGTTGAGTCGGTACCTCAGGGCGAAACCGTTAATGCGTCTCACACAATTGAGGTAGCCCTAGATGAGATACTGTCAATGGATCACCTGACTCTCATGCTTAACGACAGCAACTTCACTGTAGAAATATTTGCCGGACTCAGTTTTGCTCGGGCTGTCCCAGTGGAGCTTTCAACGAACGTGTCATTACCGTGGGGCGCACCCTTTGCTGACTTCCAGATTGGAGAACTCTCTGTTTCTCAGCATAACAGCAGCCACATCGAAGCGGCAATACCTGTGAGTTTTGAAAATCATGCCATCATCGACATTACAGGAACTTTGAAGATGGAAGTTTACAGCAGTTCAGACGAGCATATAACTTCGGGAGTTACAAACATTAATGTTGCATCTCAACAGAATTTTGGGGACAGTATTCTTCTTTACGCGAGACCGCAGGACGCATCGAAGCTGACGGGCAGCGGAAGGGTGCACATACTTTTCGAGACTCATCTCTTTACTGTGGATTGGTGGGAGCATTATGGTTGAGTTAGATTCGAATTTTATAATGAATACGGTGTTCCCGAGAGTGATGAAGGCTGCTATAATGGGCGCATTGACGATTATGGTAGTCTATTACTTGCCTTTGGCGCTTCTCCCCAACAACATACCACAAAACATTATTCCGTTCGATTACAAAGCCCAGCTTTTCCAGTTCGCACTGATTTCTGTCTTCTTTGCTGTAGCAGGACAACTCTTCTCCAAGACAATTATAGGCCACGGCTTTGGCATAGCAAAAGCCCTTGTCATAATTGCCTACTTCATGGTTGTCTCAAATGGGGGCATGTTCAGTTTGGCAGTGCCAGTTGGGGACTTTACCCTAAATGTGACAGTTGACATCACCATCTTTCTGTTGATGGTTGTCGCAGTGAATCTGCTGAGCATAGCAAAGAATCTTCTTGGAGCCATAAACATTCTCACCGAAAAGTCTACTAACATCGACCTCAAATGAGCAAGAAGAACAGCAGGGTCAAGCTATGGTTGGATTAAAAAAATCGCTAATCTTCTTTTTGTTGATGGCTCTGCTGACGTTAGAGGTTCTTGTTTGTCCAGTATTTTCGATTACATTTAACGGGAAAGATGATGAACTTGGTTCGTCTGTTGTTCCGATTTCGGTTTCCTATAACGTGCCTGTTTACCAGAAAGGCATGTCTTTTTCAACTTGGAGCCCTGTCGCTTTTGGCAGCGCAGAATCTGATGAGTCTTTGGCGCTTTTAGCTGAAACGAACACTGAGTGGATAGCACTCTGTCTCTCTTGGCTTCAAAGCAACACAACTTCCCATGACATCAACCCAGACCCTAACCGCACACCAAACATGGACTCAATCAGACATGCCATAGCAGAAGCCCACCGTTTAGGTCTCAAAGTTATGTTAAAGCCCATGGTTGACACCTATGAAGAAGAAAAAACCCAAGGATACGCAACCGTATGGAGAGGTGAAATCCAGCCATCCAACGAATGGTTTGCAGCATACTCAGACTTCATCAACTATTTCGCCGAGTTCGCTGAAGAAAACGATGTAGACCTTTTCTCTGTTGGATGTGAACTCAAGGCAACAACTGTCGAGAAAGAGCAGTGGGAACAGGTGATTTCAGGAGTGCGGGCGCGTTACTCTGGTCCCATAACGTATGCTGCTGACTGGACCAACTACAAGAACATCATGTGGTGGGACTCCGTGGATTATGTGGGAATAGACGCCTACTTTCTGCTATCCCTCTTCAACAATGAC
>PIXS01000118.1 GCA_003096255.1 Candidatus Bathyarchaeum sp.
AAGCCTAAGAAAAAAGAGGCAAAAAAGAAAATTAAAACCAATAAAACAACTAAAAAAAATGAGGGAAAATAATTGGGAAGAAAAGGCGAACGCGGACATCTAAAGAGGAAACCTGCACCTAAATTGTGGCCTATTCATAGAAAAGAGGCTGTTTGGACAGTTATGTCCAAGCCTGGACCTCATTCACGTTCAAGTTCTTTACCTCTCTCACTTATTGTGCGGGATATTCTTGGACTAGCCAAGACAGGAAAGGAAGCTAAGAACATAATTTCTCAAGGAAAGCTGATGGTTGACGGAAAAGTCAGACGGGACGAACATTTTCTCGTCGGTCTGATGGATGTCGTTTCGATAGTTGATACTAAGAAATCTTATCGAGTCCTGCCCTCCAAGAAGGGTCTGATGCTTCATCCAATCAAATCTGATGAAGCGGCTGTCAAGCTCTACAGAATAGAAGACAAAACCATTGTGAAGGGCGGAAAATTGCAACTTGACTTTCATGACGGCACATGCTCCCTGATTAACGAAGGCAACACTCAAGCATCCCAAGATGATGTGTATCAAACTCTTGATGTGCTGCAGTTCAGTGTCCCTGAACAAGAACTTCTTGGGCACACGAAGCTAGCTAATGGTGCGAATGCAATCGTAATTGGCGGCAAAAACATGGGCAAGGTTGGCAAAGTCACAGCCATCGAGAAGAAGCCAAACCAAAAACGCAGAGACACTATTGTCACCATCGAAGACACAGATGGAACCGAGTTCCAGACAATCCTTAATTTCGTTTTCATCCTAGGCGACAAGGCATCTTCCATATCAATACCGGAGGCAGCTTAACTTGGCAGAAGAAAAAGCAACTCCTCCTGTAGAAAAGAAGGCGGTAACCAAAGAAAAACCTACTGAACCTGAAGCTCCTAAAGTTGAAAAGAAGCCTGTAGCTGAAAAGCCAGCAGCAAAGAAGAAAGTGAAAGCTGAAGCAGCCAAAGTTGCCGACGAGAAGAAGGCAGCACCCAAAAAAGAAGTATCCAAACCTAAGGTTTCTGCGGCTAAAGAAACAGTGGAACCAAAGAAGCCTGCTAAAACGGAAGTTTCCAAACCAGAAGCTCCCTCAGAAGCTGCAAAGCCTGTAGAAGAAAAGAAAGTGGAGCCTAAAGTTGTGGTTAAAAAGCCAAAGCGGGAATGGACTGGAAACCCAATGCTTATGCCTAAAATCGAAAAGGTGACTGTCAACATGTCCGTTGGCAAGTCAGGAACACCTCTAGAACAGGCAGTAAAGATTCTAACACAACTAACTGGCCAGAAGCCCTCCAAGAGACAAGCCAAAAAGACCATACGCGAATTCGGCATCAGAAAAGGCGAGTCTATAGCGTGCCTAGTTACTCTTCGAGGAGAAAAGGCAGACGCGTTTCTCAAGAAGGCTTTCATTGCTGTCGATAAAAAACTTTCAAAGTATTGCTTTGATAGGCAAGGCAACTTCTCCTTCGGAATCAAAGAGCACATAGACATTCCTGGCACCAAATACTTGCCTGAACTTGGTATCCATGGAATGGATGTTGCAGTTTCCCTTGGCAGGGCAGGATATCGCGTTAAGCGGAGACACCGTGTCAGGTGTGATATTGGAAAAAGCCATCTGCTGACCTCCAAGGAAGCGATACTATTTATTAAAGACGAGTTTGATGTTCAAATAGCATAAAATTGGTGAAACCATGGTGAAACAGCAATCTAATGTAGAGCACAAGTCTGGTAAGGGCAGTAGACCCTGTAGGCGATGCGGCTCCTACGGTTCACTTATTCGTAGGTACGATTTGAATCTGTGCCGTCAATGTTTCAGGGAAATTGCTACAGACCTAGGTTTCAGGAAGTATGAGTGAAAGGAGATGTATCAGGTTTGCCTATGATGGACACGCTCGCAAACGGTTTAACCACCATAATTAATAACGAGATGCGAAGAAAACGTGAATGCATAATCGGTCAAGCCTCAAAGCTTTTGGGGCGTGTCTTGCGAGTAATGCAGCTGAACGGCTACATCGGAGAATTCGAATTCATTGATGATGGACGCTCTGGAAAATTTAGGGTACAACTTCTTGGCAGAGTTAACAAATGTGGTGCCATAAAACCCAGAATTCCTGTAAATTCTAAGGAAATAGAAAACTGGGAAAAGCAGTTTCTCCCCTCCAGAGACATAGGAGTGCTTGTCTTTTCTACATCTCAAGGTGTTATGTCCCACAAAGAGGTTAAAGCCAAGAAGATCGGTGGTCGTCTTTTGGCGTTTGTTTATTAGGAGAAACAGAAAATGCGTGCAATTGAAACTGTGGCAACTGTCGAAATCCCTGACGGCGTAGAAGGTACGCTCGATGGTAGACTCGTCACGATTAGAGGCGAAAAAGGAGCCTTGACCCGAGACTTTTCACATGCGCCCATAAACATTAAAATGGAAGGAAAGACCGTAACCGTTCAAGCGAGTTGGCCCCGCAAAAAGGAAGCCGCCCTTGTAGGAACTGTCCGTTCACACATCAAGAACATGATAAAGGGAGTAACTACAGGATTCACCTTCAAAATGAAAATTGTTTTCTCACACTTCCCAATAACTGTGAAAATTCAGGGAAAAGCGTTTATGATCACGAACTTCACTGGAGAACGAAGCCCGCGTACAGCCAAGATAATGGGCGACACCAAAGTCACAGTCAAGGGAGATGACATTATCATTCAGGGGATTAGCCTTGAGGATGTCAGTCAGACTGCTGCAAACATCCAGAATTCGACAAAGATCAAAAGCAAAGATCCGCGAGTGTTTCTGGATGGCATATACGTTTACGAACAGCATGAGGGATTTGAAGAATGACAACGGAAGAGCAAGAAGCAGTAGCAGAGAAAGTGTTCCCGAAGAAGCCTCAGGGTAAACATAAGAAACCTAGGTTTAGGCGTCAAGAAAGCTGGAGATACAAGCGTGTGGGTGACGTCTGGAGAAAGCCTCATGGTGTAGACAGCAAAATGCGCAAGAAGGTCAAGGGATGGCCTGCCTCTCCAACCACTGGTTACCGAAGCCCCAAAAAAACAAGGGGTCTTCATCCGTCAGGTTTCGTAGAAATTCGGGTTCATTCTACAGCTGATTTAGGGGGAATAGACCCTGAATTGCAGGCTATACGCATAGCTCAGACTGTTGGAAACAGAAAAAGGGTTGAAATCATGGCCCTAGCTGAAGAAAAAGGAATCCATGTTTTGAATCCACGAAAGGTGCGAACGCCTGACGAATTCGAGGAAGACGCGGAAATAGAAGAGACAGAAGACCTGTCTAAGGGAGAGAAGTAACATTGAGTCTAAAAAGTCAGCGACGGTTAGCCGCCGAAATCATGAAGGTCGGAGAAAACCGAGTTTGGATAGATCCAGAAAGAATAGATTACGTTGAAGCAGCCATTACACGAGAAGAAATCAAGAAACTGATTCACGAAAAAGTTGTCAAGTCCCTTCCAGAAAAAGGCATCAGCCGCGCTCGAGCCAGAGTTTTGAACGAAAAACGGAAAAAAGGCTTAAGACGTGGACCTGGAGGAAAGAGTGGTCCTGCCCGATCAAAGATTACAAAGAAACAGGCTTGGATGAACCGAATTAGACCCGTAAGACGAAGACTGCGGGAACTGAAGGACAGCCGCGCCATAACAGAAAGTGTTTACCGAAAAATGTATGACATGTCCGAAAGTGGCGCTTTCGAGTCAAAGGCTGATTTGGAACGCTACCTCAGAACCCATAACTTATGGAGGAGACGATAATGGCAACTGGACCAAGATACCGTGTTCCTTTCCGCAGACGCAGAGAAGGAAAAACAAACTATCGCACACGTAGAGCCCTTGTATTGTCACGAGTTCCACGTTTAGTAGTCCGACTCACACTGAAAAACGCGATCGTTCAAATAATCGAATCTGAAGCCATAGGCGACAAAGTTGTTGTTTCAGCTCACTCACACGAATTAGCAAAAACATACGGTTGGCTAAGCAACGGCGGAAACATTCCATCAGCTTATCTAACTGGACTACTTTGCGGCTACAAGGCACTGGCTAATGGTGTGGAAAAAGCATTCCTTGACATTGGATTACACATTCCCTCAAAGGGAACGCGAGTGTTTGCTGCCCTAAAAGGTGTTGTTGACGCTGGCGTTGAAGTTCCACACAGTGAAGAAATACTTCCTGACGAAAGTAGAATCAGCGGTCAGCATATCGCAGACTACGGAAGTCAGTTGGCTTCAGAAAATGAAGTCTATCAGCAGAAGTTTTCTAAATCCCTTAAGAAAGGATTAAAGCCAGAAAAGCTGTCTGAACACTTTTCTGCAGTGAAAGACAAGATCACATCTTCGTTTGAGAAAAAAGTGAAAGGAAAGAAGGATGAAACATGAGAAGATCCAGCAACGATAAGTTTGAAACTTGGGTTCCCCGTACAAAACTGGGGAAAATGGTTCTTGAAGGAAAAATCTCTTCCATAGAAGAGCTGTTCATGGAAGGACTCAAAATACGCGAGTCCGAGATAGTGGATGTTCTTCTTCCTGACTTGCAGGAGGAAGTCATAAACATAGGTTTAGTGCAGAAACAGACTGACGCTGGAGAAAAATCCCAGTTCAGGGCAGTTGTAGTTGTAGGAAACCGCAACGGTTACGTAGGTTTAGGCTCAGGGAAAGCAAAGCAAGTCCGCTCAGCCATCGAAAAAGCTGCTGTGAATGCCCGCCTCAACATCACTCCTGTGCGTAGAGGCTGTGGATGCTGGGAATGTGGATGTGGAAAGCAT
>PIXS01000119.1 GCA_003096255.1 Candidatus Bathyarchaeum sp.
ATGAAACTGTCAAGTTTTTCTTTTCTCCAGGTGCAGAAGCAACCATTGTTGGTTGGGGTTCTACCAAGGGGCCAATTCGGGAAGCGATGAAGATTCTTGCTGAAGAGGGTGTTAGGCTCAACTATTTGCAGGTGTTGTATTTGTGTCCGTTTCCATCCCACAAAGTTGAGAACGTCCTGAAAATGGCCAGAAAGACAATAGTTGTGGAAAACAACAAAACGTCCCAGTTGTCCAGCCTGATTCAGGAAAACTTGCTTAGAACTGTTGACGAAAAGATTCTGAAATACGACGGTAGGCCTTTTAATCCGTTAGCTCTTGCCCAGAAAATCAAGGAGGCACTCTAATTGGTTACTCTCAACGACTTGAAAACGCCAAAAACAAACACTTGGTGTCCGGGATGCGGTAATTTTGGAATTTTGATGGCATTTAAGAAAGCTCTAATCGAGTTAGGCTCGGCAAGGGAAGAGGTTGTTCTTGTTTCAGGCATTGGCTGTCATGGCAAAATTGTGAACTACGTTAACGTAAACGGTTTTCACGGCATTCATGGCAGAGTGCTTCCCACGGCTCAGGGAATTAAGCTTGCTAATCCAAGCTTGAAGGTGGTTGGTTTTGCTGGGGACGCCGACCAATACAATGAAGGTTGGGGACATTTTGCTCATGCAGTAAGAACAAACATGGACATGACGTTGATAGTTCATGACAACATGGTTCTTGGCTTAACTACAGGTCAGGCTACGTCTACCAGCCAGCAGGGGTTCAAGTCGAAGTCAACGCCATTTGGAGTTATTCCGCCGATGCTTAACCCGTTAGCTCATGCGTTGGTCAGCAACGGAAGCTTTGTTGCCAGAGGTTTCGCAGGGGACATGATTCACCTAAAAGGAATAATGGTAGAAGCAATGAAGCACAAGGGTTTTGCTTTTGTTGACGTGTTTCAGCCGTGTGTGAGCTTCAACTATTTGAACACTTACGACTGGTTCCATCAAAGAATATACAAACTAGAAGACGAAAATCACGACGTAACAGACCGCAAAAAAGCACTAGAAAAGGCACTAGAATGGGGAGACAGAATACCCATTGGAATATTCTACAACAAAGAAAGGCCAACATATCACGAAAGCCTTCCACACTTGAAGGATGTTAATCTTACCAGGGTGCCAAAAGAAAACGTGGACATTACAAAAATAATGAAAGAATTGATGTGAAAGCATCGACTTTCTAGAGTTCAGAAACATCGCCAGTCAGGTTAGACGTCTGTTAGCAGTTTCAGATGAATTATTGGAGTCTTTCGTTCTGTTAGGCTTTTTACGCGCATCGAAACTTGCTGAAGAATTCCCAAAGGGTCTAAAACAGCATTTTTTTTGTTTGCCTTTCCGCCGTTGAGCCTTAAGCGGAACGCAATCTCTTCGATTATCAAGCTTTCTGCTATCAAATCGGTCATGCATACCTCGCCTTTGTTTATCAAACGCTGTACAATCATCTTCTTTAGTTCGGGTCCTTCTTTCATGCGTTTGAAGAGTTTTTTGGCTTTCTTCTTTGTTTTCAGATATTCCAGTGAAAACTGTGGCATTTTTTGGCAGAGGGTAACTCGTTCGCGCCATTTTTCTAGCCACTGTTTTGTCCAGTATTTCAAAAAGGCTTTGATTTCGTCGTGGCGGTCTTCGTTGTTTAGTGCGTCTTCAAGGCTGGCAAACCTTGTCTCGTTTAATTTTTCGATTAGGCAGGTTTCTAGGTCGTGATAAGCAAAGTCTAAAAGCTTTCTTTCGGAGCCTTCGATGTCAAGGTCGGGTATTTCAGATTCAAGCTCGTCAGCTAACCACGATAAGACAATTTGAGTTTCTGGGTCTTGAGCTTTGGAGCTGGGCATCTGCCTAAACCTCCTAAAGGAGTGTACATACATTCCTTTTTTGGCGGTATTTGAGGTTTTCCAATTTTAGTTTTTTGTAGTTTAAACAAAAGAAAAACGAAAAGGAAGGTTTTTTGGGCTAAAAAAGGGGAAAGAACCAGAAAAATGACGAAAAAGACTGAGTTTTACGGTTAAATCAGCCAAAAAATGGGACTTACTGCAATGTACATGCAAAGAAAGGTGAAGACAACTAAAGGGAAATCAAAGCGAATTGGTGTTATACAACAATCTTAAATAAACTGTAGATTAGGATTAGAATGCAACGATAACATGGAGCGCTGACTTTTGGACAAGGCTTCAGGAATGGGGAAAACTTCAGCAACTGGTGGCTTTAAGCTTTTCATAGGTGTGAGTATCTCAAGTGTGCTCACTGCTGCCAGTCTGATAGTTGTTCTTTGGTTGCTGGGCAATCCAGATGATTACGGCGTAATAACAACTGCGATGATTTTCCCATTAATGCTTGGTTTTTTCAAAGACTGGGGAATGAACTCTGCAATGGTCAAATATATGGCCCAGTACAAGGCTGAAGACGAATTCGGTTCAGTCAAAAACGTCATGCTTTCTGGTGCATTGTTCGAGTTGGTTATGGGCGTTCTGCTTACGTTGTTATGCTTTTTTATGGCAGACTATCTTGCTATGAACGTGTTCATGTTACCAGAAGTAAAGCCTTTGATAGAGGTTGCATCGTTAACAATTCTGGCTGATACGTTCCTAAAGATTTCTCATGCCACTTTTGTTGGCTTGGAAAAAATGGAGTATCACAGTTTGACTCAAATTTTGAACTCTTCAATCAGATTCGTGCTTGCGCCCCTTCTGGTTTGGATGGGTTTTAGCGTGATGGGAGCAATTCAAGGTCAAATTGTGGCGCAACTAACAGCAGGAGTTGTAGGACTTGTTTTCTTTTCCAAATTCTTCAAAAATGTTTCAAAAAAGGCAACAGAGAAAACAGAGATTGTAAGAACTTTGAAAGTTTTGCTCAAGTATGGTTTGCCCCTTTCTGTTGCAGTTGTAGTGGCAGGGTTCTTGCCTCAGTTTTACAACACAATACTAACCCAAAGCTTCGAAGCAACAAACGGTGCAGGGTACACCACAGCATTAGGTAACTATCAAACAGCCCTTAACTTTACAGTTGTCATAACGTTTTTCACGGTGCCGATTTCCACTGTTCTGTTTCCAGCTTTTTCAAAAATTAAAGGAAAAGAAGAAAAGAGCATGCTCAACAGTGTTTTCAAGTCATCTGTTAATTATGCAGCGTTGCTTACAATTCCAGTTACCCTTATGATTATGGTTTTATCAGAGCCACTAGTGTTTTTCATTCTTCCGAAATACACGGATGCCCCACTATTTCTAACACTACATTCCACGGCGTTTCTCTACGTAGCAATAGGAAGCATGAGCATAAACAATTTCTTGAATGGTCAAGGAAGAACAGAAATCACAATGAAGCTTTCAATTATCACTCTAATAACAGGTTTAGCAATAGGTTTACTTTTCATCCCAGAGTATGGAGTTTTGGGACTAATATTTGCAGAAACTATCAGCATATTGCCAAGAATGATTATTGGGCTTTGGTGGATAAAAAAGCATTACCAGACCACAATAGATTGGATGACTTCAGCTAAAATTTTCTTAGCTTCGGGTGCAGCTTTTGCAGTAACTTATGTGCTTTTGTCGCAACTTAGTGCAGTCAGCTACATTATACAGCTGATAGTAGGCGCCGTAGTGTTTTTGGGAGTCTACTTGGTGGTGGCTCCGTTAATCAGGGCAGTTAACAAAAATGATGTTGAAAGCCTAAGAATGATGTTAAGTGGACTTGGACCCTTCTCTCCAATTTTCAACATACCCCTCATGGCCATCGAGAAATTGTTGGATGTCTTCAGTTTCAAACGAGAACAAGTTGAATCGTAGTTTTGGTTCAGGTTAGGGGCTAGTCTGGGTAACCCTTAATAAATAGCATCTCCCCATTCAGTTAACGCATTAGAAACATGTCAGGAGAGTAAAAGGCGCTCATGGCTAAATTCAAGATAATAGTCTCTGATCCTGAAACTGGAAAATCACAGTCTATAGAAGTAGAAGAAGCACAAGCAGTACCACTTATTG
>PIXS01000120.1 GCA_003096255.1 Candidatus Bathyarchaeum sp.
CGGTGCATGAACGTTTTCCAGAACCTTTGGCAGAAAAAAACATTGCAGTAATTAAAGAAGCTTACAAGGAGGCAGTATCTGAATGAGTCCCGAAGCTAAAAACTGGAAAGAGATTCCCCTTGGCGGCGCATGTTGGAAGTCAAGCACAGAATACAAAACTGGAGATTGGCGATCGTACAAGCCCATCTGGAACACTGACAAATGCATCCGGTGCATGCTCTGCCACATTTACTGTCCAGAAGGCGCAGTAAAACATGACACAGAATCAAACAACATGGTTTATGACTATGACTTCTGTAAAGGCTGCGGAATATGTGCCAACGAATGCCCAGCAAACGCAATAGAAATGATTGTGGAAGGAAAGGAGTAAAACAGAATGGCAAATGTCGAACAAAAAACCATACCACTAAACGGAGATGCAGCAGTAGCATTAGCAGTTAAACAATCAGACGTAGACGTAGTAGCTGCATACCCAATTACCCCACAAACAATAATCGTCGAACAATTCAGCGAATACGTCGCAGACGGCGAAGTAGAAACCGAGTTTGTTTGTGTAGAATCAGAACACACAGCAATGACATGTAGCATAACAGCAGCAGCAACAGGCGCCCGCACATTCACTGCAACAGCCTCTGCAGGTTTGGCTTTAATGCACGAAATGTTAGGCGTAGCCTCTGGATGTAGAGCACCAGTTGTTATGGCGGTTGCAAACAGAGCATTATCTGCTCCAATCAACATCCACTGTGACCACTCAGACGCAATGTGTGAAAGAGACATTGGATGGATACAGTTTTACACAGAAAACAGCCAAGAAGCATACGATTCGATAATCATGGCATTTAAGATAGCCGAAAACCTAGATGTTATGCTTCCCACGATGGTTGGCTTGGACGGATTCGTGCTGAGTCACACACTGGAAAATGTTAGCATATTTCCTGATGATGCAGTGAAAAAGTTTGTTGGAGTACGCCAAGTTCCACGAGTAATGAACCACGAAGGAGAACTTGTTCCGTTCAAACTTGACCCAGCAAATCCACTGACAATTGGTCCATTAGACCTTCAAGACTACTACTTTGAGCACAAGAGACAACAAGAAGAGTCCATGAGAAAAGCTTTGGACGTAATCAAACAAGTTCACGACGAATACGCAAAACTGAGCGGACGTAGCTACGGAAACGGCTTAGTTGAAGCATACAGACTTGACGACGCAGAAACAGCAGTAGTTTGTATGGGCTCAACAGCAGGAACAGTCAAAACCGTTGTTGACGAACTTCGCCAAAACGGAATCAAAGCCGGACTGCTCAAAATAAGAGCGTTCAGACCACTACCAGTAGAGGACATAGTAAACAATCTCTCAGGCAAAAAGGCAGTTGCCGTGCTGGACAGATCGTGCAGCTTTGGCGGAAGCGGAGGTCCACTTTTCCACGAAATTCGCCATGCAATCTACGACGTGGCAGAAAGACCAAAGCTCATAAACCGCATCTATGGCTTGGGAGGAAGAGACATGAGACTACACATGATTGACGGAGTCTACAAAGAGTTGCAGAACATGGTTGAAACCGATGAATCAGCAGAGAAACTGAAGTTTATTGGATTAAGGGAGTAAAAGGGTGAAAAGTTTGTCAGAATGGAAATTTACAAACAAAGAATTTGCGCAAATACCTGAAAAGTTTGCTTCTGGACACAGAGCTTGTGCAGGATGTGGTCCAGCAATAGTTCATCGTTTGGTAATGAAAGCTGCACGAGGACCAACAATAGCCACAAATGCCACAGGATGCATGGAAGTAGTTTCAACAATTTACCCATACACATCATGGAAGATACCGTGGATACACACAGCCTTCGAAACCGCAGCAGCAAACGCATCAGGAATAGAATCAGCAATAAAGGTTCTAAGAAAAAAAGGCAGAATAAAAGACGAACACGTAGACGTCATTGCCTTTGCAGGAGACGGCGGAACCTTTGACATCGGCTTCCAAGCATTGTCAGGCGCAGTTGAAAGAGGACATGACTTCCTTTACGTGCTTTACGACAACGAAGCATACATGAACACCGGAATACAAAGAAGTGGAGGTACTCCACACGGCGCATGGACAACAACGTCCCCAGCAGGAAAAGTTATTCCAGGAAAAGCTGAACACAAAAAACCAATAGCAGACATAATGGTTGCCCATGAAATGCCATATGTTGCCACAGCGAACATAGCATACTGGAAAGACTTGGTAGTAAAAGCAAGAAAAGGAATGGAAGTAAACGGACCAGCATTCTTGCACACCTTTGCACCTTGTCCACGAGGCTGGAGAAGTGAAAACGAAAAAACTGTCGCAATTGCCCGACTAGCAACTGAAACATGCGTTTTTCCACTATGGGAGGCAGAATACGGCGAATACAAACTCTCCACTCAAAGCAAAACAATCGCACTTAAACCAGAAAGAAAGAAGCCAGTAGAAGAATACCTAAAGACACAACGAAGATTCAGACACCTATTCAAGCCCGAAAACAAGCCAATCATAAAAGAGATACAAAGCGAAGTTGACCGACGCTGGCAAAAACTGCTCAAAGCATGTGACTTAGCTTAATTTTTAAAAAAAAGCTGACTTAGAAAAGGCTGAATTTGTTGTCTTTTCTTTTTCAGTTAAAACTATTTTTTTATCCGCCTGGAGTCCCATGGAAAGGAACATTTTCCCACAAGACGTCCCACCAGTCGTTATCTGTTATTGTTTCGCCTTTAACAAGAATGTCTAGAACTTTCTTTAGGAGAGAGTGATGCCGAAGTTCATCATCGAGAATAGCAGTTAACAGAAGTTTTACTTTCTCGTTTTGAACAGAAGGAATTACTTGCTGAAGTTTTTTGATAATCTGCGATTCTAACTCAATGTGCTTCTGCACCACTGCCCGTTGCTTGTCAAGATTCTCTTCGGTTAAGGCCTGAGAAACCGTGGTTAGCAAAGTTATTGCAGACGAATACATGTCCGCATGTTTTGCAGAATCTAAAGAAATTCCCTTCAAAACACCTTTGACTGCAGAATTTTTAATCTCGGCAAGTTCTTTGGTCACAGAGTCAACGATTGTTTGTTCGATTTTAATTTGCTTTTTGAAAAGAGCAACTAACTCGTCGTTTGAACTCAAAACAATACCCCTTAACATAAAGAAAGAGAAAGAACAAACAATAAGTTTTCGGAAGTCGATGACAAGCTAGAGAATAAAAAGAAGAGCGGATACAATTACTGCGGCTGCTGGAAACAGGATTACTGCAACCCGTTTTACTGTTTCTGTTGTTTTGTCAGCTAAAACAGTCAATTCGGTTATCTGCTTTTCTCCAATAACTTTTACGCTGGGAATAACTTCAGTGCACCAAGACGCAGTTGCAGGTTCCAAGTCTTCTAAAGCAAGAACAGTTGCCTCTTTTATGTAACTGATAAGCTTCTGTTGGTCGATTGCTTCCCCTACTAGGTTATAGCCCCGTGCACTACGTATCATTCCACAGACAGAATGAGTGTCAGTTGTAAGAATTTCTGCGTCCTCAACTCCTAATTCTGTCAACGCTAAAAGAATTTTTTCTCTTAACCCTGTAACCATGTTGTTTCCGTCAATTGTCACATAGGCTGACTTGTGTCCGTCAACCTCTGTTACAATCACGGTTATTCCCCCAGCGCCCATCCCCTGTTGAACAGTGAAATCCTGTGGAAAAACAGTAGAAGCGCCCACCTTGAAAGATGAGAAACTAGATTTCTGTGCCTTGTCAATACAAGAGACTGTCGACGAGCTAAACGAGTTAACGGCGTTCTCTAAATCAAATTTGCCGCCCATACTGTTGTGGGCATCAATGGCAAGATGCAATAGACCTCGTTTCTCAGCCTCGCCTGAAATAAAAGAGTCAAGTTCTGGGGGAAGGTCTTCCATGGTTTTTGGAGCAGTAGTTAACGTAAGAAAAGCGCAATCCCCGAAAAGTTGACAACTAGTCTTTGCATCCCCACTTTCAGTTCGTACCATCGGAGTTGCCGTAGAGTAACTCAAATCTGAACCAACAAACTCAACAATCCGGTCTACAACTCTTTGCATTTCAGACTCAGACGCAACATCTAACTCGTGACCAACCAAACCATGAGGAACAGACACAACACAACCATACTTTTCTTGAATCGCTTTCTGAACAAGTGACGGCAGAAGACTGCTTCCAAGGTTCTTAAAAGGACCAGGATGAAGAGCAGGAACAACAATTGAAGCTTTCAGTTTTTTTCCAGTATGAAAAGTCAACAAAGAAACTTTGATGTCTTCAACAGTTCCAAGTTGTTCAAAAAAGGTTTCAAGAGGAGCTCTAAGGTCTTCTGTCCAGTTAGCTAAGAAGGCCTTGAAAAGAACTGAAGACGAAATACCAATGCTTCCGGTGCCTTCTCGGTCCATGAAATATTTGAAAACAAGCACACACACGACAGTAGCAGAAATTGAAACAGAAGCGAACAAAACGAGTTGAGTTTCTGGAGTATAACCGATTACAGACCCCATGAAAGTTAGTGAACTGAGAATCAGAGCAGGTTGCAGAAGAGACGAGAATAGGGCACCTGCGAAGTTTGAAAAGGACGTAACTGAAAGAACCAGCAATCGCAATATGAGCGCTCCACTAAAACCTAGGAAAAAGAATCTTATCCAAAGGTCAGGAGTGCCAAGAGATCCACTTATCATACCACCTAAAAGAAGCACTCCAAACCAAAGTAAAGACGAGAAAAAGGATAGGGCTGAACAGCGTCGTAAATTGAAGATTGTGTCATGACGCATTACGGTGTAGCTGACAAACAAGTCCGAGAGTATGGTTAAAACCATAAAGAGTGTTCCAAAACCTAGACCCACAACAAGATTTTCTATTGACAAATTCAAAGGCAAAACAGACAAGATTCCACAAAACAGACATAAAAACGCAAGGTAGACTACAATTTTGCGTTGGGAAGGCAGACCAAACAGCTTGGAATATCGTTTTACTACTTTGTCAATATATTCATCGGTTGTATCGTCAGTCAATCTGAAGCCTCGCTACCCAATCTTTCTAGGATTTCCAAAACATTAAGCTATACTTTTTCCTTCTTCAAACCTACTTAAATGTGACGCGAAAACCCTAGGAGCGAGGCAATTTTACACAAAAAGGGCTAGTTTCCGAAAAAACTATTGACATTTTTATGAAAAAACATTGACAAAAAA
>PIXS01000121.1 GCA_003096255.1 Candidatus Bathyarchaeum sp.
GAGCCTTTGGATTTTGACTTCAGTTTGCCCAACGTCTGCTCAGTCACCGTTGACCCCCATAAGATGGGTTTGGCTCCTATTCCTGCAGGAGGAATACTGTTCAGGGACCCATCCATAAGTGAGGCCATCAGCATGAAGGTTCCCTATCTGCCTGGAGAGACTAAAGAGTCTACTTTGTTGGGGACGCGGTCAGGCGCTTCTGCCGTGGCTGTTTGGGCATTGATGAAGCACCTTGGACGGGCAGGATATTCTGCTGTAGTCAAGCGTTGCCTTGAGCTGACTTGGAAGCTTGTTAAGGGGATTCAGCGAATCGATGGCTTAGACGTTGTGACTGAGCCCACAATGAATGTTGTTGGAATAAAATCGGACAAAACAGCCATTCGTCTAATCTTTAATGAATTGAAGAACTGTGGCTGGGCTGTATCACTTTTTCCTGAATACCTTCGAGTTGTGGTTATGCCTCACACTAAAGCTTCACACATCAACAGTTTACTTGAAGACTTGCAAACAACACTCCAGAACTTGAACTGTTTGTAAGCCGAATTGAATGAACTCATGTCTTTACAGTATCTCACCTACAATATTGATTGGCTTCCTGATGAAATAGGTCAACTCGTCAAACTTTTTCTTGTCTACTGTTGCTAAGACTACTGTGGCAGGTCCAGCGGACTTGGTCAAGTCCAGTTCTGTGTTTTCTCGTATTTTCAGTTGTCGTCCAATGCTGTATGCCAACGTTTGGGCTTCCCGAATGATACCATATGACCCTACAGGCAAGATGTCATGGACGAACCGTTTTCTGGCCAATGCTGTAACGTCTTTGATGTTGGCAATTTCGTTTCTTGCTTCAGCAGGAATCACTTCGTTCCTAACTTTTGGCGTGCCTACAGCAACTATCAAATCGCCGGGCACAGTTTTTCCTATCCGCAGTTCATCCTCGTTTGCTAACCCAACAACCGTTATTCCTGCTCCCGTTTGTATTGTTTCAAAATTTTCTTCAGTATTCTCTTTCATAACTTGGCTGGGTTCAAGACCTAAAACTCTGATTTCTTTCCGTATGCCCTCAAGAATTTCGTTGCCTGTAGGCTCCTTCTCTACACCTAACGTAACTGACGCCGAAATCGGAAAAGCACCTGTAGAAGCAACATCCATTGATGCCACTCTTGCCAGAAACTTGCCTACAATCCAGCCATCTATCTTAAGGTTGTCCATTGGTTTAGATCCAACTCCACCCGATGAAGAGGCTCCCACAACGATGGCGTGACCTGTAGGCATCTTCATAATGGACACGTCTCCTCGTGTTACGTAGGATATTTGGGCTGGTTTCACTCGGAAAACAGTTGGTCTTAATAGGGTTCCAACGTTTTCTACGAAGTGGATGTAAACGATTAGGGCTTGGCGGATAACCTCTGATCTGGTGAGGTCATGTCTTTTGGCCAGTTTTTCTAAGTCTTTCACGACTTTGTTGGGTAAGCGAACATTAATGACGTCCATTCAATAATCAACTCACACTACGAATGTAATACATGTGAAAACGCTTTTATTAGCTACGCTTCTTTCCAACCTCAAAAACGGAGACACTATACATGAATAACCAACCAAACTCAGATAACAAAAAAACCTCCAACGCCCTACGTGTCGCCCGAATATCCATTTTCACGGCACTCAGCGTAATCGGCTCATTCATAGCCCCTTATCCACCCCTACCCACAATAGCCTTCGACTCAAGCCCAGGATTCTTCGCTGCACTATACTTCGGAGTAATCGACGGATTCATAGTCACTGGACTTGGGCACATCGTAAGTGCAATAATGAAAAGCTTTCCCTTAGGTAACCTCCACTTTATCATTGCCCTCGGAATGGCATTAGCCGGAGGAGCCATTGGACTCGTAAACAAAACAAACAAAAAATGGGGATTCATACCCGCCACAATAACCGGAGTGGCAATAAACACTGCTCTTTCCCTAGTTATGCTGCCACAGATGGATTGGCCTGTCCTGCTTTCCATGGTTACCATTCCATTGCTTCTGGCGGCGAGCCTAAATGCGGCAATCGCAGCCATAATATATGTTGGTGTAAGGGCTAGAAGGATAATAGCATGACCCCCACCCCTTTTTCCATACCGCCCATTGAAACCGCTCGTGACGTCTCAGTTTTTGAGGTCAATGCCAATTCGGTTATGGTTGTGGGCTGTGACTCGGCTGGCGGAATCGGATCAAAACCCTTAGACAAAGTCAAAGTTAGCGGGTACACTCTGGGACGGTTCACGGCGAGGGTGCCCTTGATGGAGGTCTTGGCTGTTGGAGCCTTTCCCGTCTGTTTAACTAACACTCTGGGCGTCGAACCTGACCCAACAGGGCTAGAAATTGTTGAGGGCATAAAAAGCGAGGTTAAAGTTGCCCAATTAAACCATTCTTTGGTTGTAACTGGGAGTACAGAAAAAACTGTTGCTGTGGAGCAAACTGGAATTGGGGTAACTGTTGTTGGTTTTGCACCAAAAAACGAGTTAAAAATAGGTTTGTGCAAGCCTGATGACTTGATTGTTGCTGTTGGATGCCCAAGTGTAAAGGATGAAGTATTGCCTGCAGAAGAACGGGGCGAAATTGCAGACTTGCCAGACTTGCTGAAGTTAATGCGTTGCGGCTTTGTTCACGAAGTGATTCCTGTAGGCTCCCAAGGCATAATGTATGAAGCGAACGTGCTTGCTAAAGATTCTGATTTGCATGTTAATCTGGAATTGGCTGAAGTGGAGGCAAAAAAGTCTGCTGGTCCAGCAACTGTGGTTTTGGTTGTTATTTCAAAAAACGCTTTAAGTGTACTTTCTGGGCTAATTCATAAGCCAATACGGGTAATCGGTTCGTTTTGTCTGTAATTGCTTGAACCCTGATTGATTCGCGTCTTTGTGGTCAAGTCTTGCCTTTTTTGCGGATAAATTTTTGGTGTGATTATCGACAAAATTGTACATGTTTTGCCGTTTTTGTGTCAATATCAACTGTTTCTGTAGAAAAAGTTTCTTGAATCTATGCCCCTGTTTATCAGAGAAAGACGATGTGGTATTGCTGAACATAATATAGTCGTATATCTTAGCGACTTAACAAACCTTTTAGGCAAAACCGCCTTAACTACGTGTCTACTCGCGTAAGGGAGGAACATGATTTTTGGTCAACAAAAAGCTTGAAACCCGCGTTCCTTTACGCCATAGTATGATATGTTAGAGGTTAAACAAATGAGAAGATCAAAAATGGAAATGTACATCGACATCCTCAAGGTCTTGGCTCAAAATGGACCCTTGAAGCTAACCCACGTAATGTACAAGGCTAACGTAAACTGCAGTGTCCTAAAGGAGAACTTGGACTTTCTGATTAAACAGAACCTCATCGAAGAACAGATTACAGTAAAGAAGAGAAACAAAACAAAAACCAGTTACGCAATCACGGACAAAGGACGAACAGTAATCAGATACTTCAACGAAATCAACGTAGCTCTGCACATAACTAACGAAAAAAGCATTCCAGCGTTAATATATTAAGAAACCTCAATTAGGTCAGATGAGGCATTTTTCTCCTCCTTATCTGCCGCCTTTTTTCCTTTTTTTAGGCGAGGGCTGAAATAGGCGAGAACTGCGATTATCGTTAAAACAATTCCTATCGGTAGTATCCACTCTGATCTGATTGCATTGTTTAGCAATAGTAGGACAACTACGAGCCAAACAAGAATCGCTGCAACTGTTTTGATGTGCATCTATTCCTCTCCTTCTAGGTAATGTTTTTTGTTCTTTTTTCAGTTTCTGGAATTCAGTACCCTTTTAACCGTTCCTACATATATTATGTACCGTCAAATTCGATAAATAGTGCATTTGAAGTGATAAGCGAAAAACTTATTCTGCGCTAACAGAAGATTTGGGAATAGTTCACTAAATTAGTTGATGAGAATGAC
>PIXS01000122.1 GCA_003096255.1 Candidatus Bathyarchaeum sp.
AGAAATCCTAGGTATTGGGGATGGCGGACGTGTTTGTAGATTCCTGTGGTTACTAGACTGTTTTTTGCGTTGTAGATTTTTGTCCAGCCGAAGATGACCAAAAGCATGCCAGTGATGATTATCACGTTTGATACGGGTACGATTACTCCTAAGAAGAGTTGGTAGAACAGTTGTTCTCCGGTTATTGCTGTTAACAGGTACCATAGGGTTGCTACGCTTCCTGAGCCCGTTGCCCAAGTGAAAAAGTACATTGTCAAGGGAAAGCCGTACATTTCGATGTAAAGGGCTAAAATGAAGGCAAGGTAGATGCTTGCGGGCAAACGGGCGAGTTTTCTTCTAAAGCCAATTAACAGAACAAAGGCGGCAATCAGAACAAAGTTCAGAACAACATAAGTCGGGTCTTGGGGGTAGCCTACTGCAGCTATAGAAAAAATTACTGTAATTTGGTTTAATGCAAAACAATAAACAAGAACCGAAACAAAGGTTACCAAAGCGACTATGCCTAGGCTAGTTTTAAGGTTCAAAGGATATCGCCCTTGAAATCGTTGTTTTTGTACAGGTTTTATGTCTTTGGGTAAGGTTACAAAAATTCTTGAATTTATGTTAAGGAAAAAAGGGTCTCCTGGGCTCTGTCATCGGAACTATTCGAGGAGAAAGACAAATGAAATTATACAACAACTTGTTATTGTTAATTTCACTTTTCCGATGCAAAGGTCGTTTCAGTCCCTTATTCCTCAAACATTATTTACCCAAAAAAAAGGGTGAAAGTGTGGTTTACTTTCGTTTTACTAGTTTCAGATAGCTTACTGCAACTATTGCAATAACTGCGATAACGCCCAGTATTATTGCAACTTCAGTGCTGACTAGTGGTACTTCAGTGGTTGGCTCTACTTCAGGTTCCTCTGGAGTCTCAGGTGTTTCTGGTTCTTCTGGAGTTTCAGGTTCTTCAGGTGTCTCTGGGGTTTCTGGTTCTTCAGGGGTTTCGGGTTCTTCTGGTTCTATTGGAACTGAAGCAGAAGCTGCTGGACCGACAGTAAGGTAGGTTGTTGCTGATGAGCTGCCGTATGATTCGTCTCCACCGAAGGATGCTATAATTTGGTATGTGCCTTCGTTTTCAGGGGTCCATGCAAGGCTGAAAGTGCCGTAGTAGCCGTCAGTTGTAACCGTGCCCAAGTCAACGTAATTGCCGTTAGAATCAAAAGCTGTCAAAGTCACTGGAACGCCTGTAATAGTGTCGGTGCCCCAGATTCCGTTGATTGGTCTTTGTAGGTGTAGGTACTCCATTTGTGTGGTCATTGACGCTTCAGATACACATGGTGTTCCTTCCTGAGCAGGAGACATGTCAAGGACTGAACCCTCAATCAGGACTGCTGTGCCTTTTGAACTGCTTTTTGGTGATGCATTGACCGATGTTTCGCTTTGACCTTTGCCAAACACGTACATGTAGCCGTCGTAGCTAGAGGCTGCTGTAATGTATCCATCTGCCATAGCTCCTGGAGTCATTTTTCCAGTGATGTTCCATACACCTTCTCCGGTGTATGCGTTTATGCAGTGTAGTCCCCAACCTCTGGTGATAGGTTCGGTTTCTGTGTGTTCTGTGTTGTAGATGTAGATTTTTCCGTCTGCAATTACGCCTGCACCGTTAAATGAATACACTGTTGTGCCTTCGGGGCTAACGTATGGTGTTTCGTAGGCTGCATCTGCTGGAGCTTCGTACTTCCACGCAATGGTTCCGTCGTCCCAGTTAAAGGCATAAACACCAGAATAAGCTGCTCTGAAGAACATGCCATAAGCAGAATGGATGGAGTAAGCGCCGAAGCTTGGTGCATCCCATGGATAGTCCATTTGTTCACTGCGCCACATTTGGTCGCCAGTTCGCAAATCAAAGCACAGGAAGTCTCCGTCTTTCATCAAGACAGCAACTTTTCCATGATCAGCAACTGCTACAGATGAACTGTAGTAGCGTTCATTTACGTCTTTAGTCCAAAGAACTTCTCCGTTTGTCATGTCAACAGCTCTTAAGCGTATTCCAACCCACTCGGCTCCTGTTTCTTGACTGCTAACAGAGTCGATTTGCACTGCAACCATAGATTCAAAGTCTTGGACTGAACCTAAGCCACTAAGAGGCCATGTTATGTTGTTAAGAACACGGGTACTGAAATCAGGGGACGCTCCGTTCATGGTCCAATTGATCAAACGATAGTTTCCGGGGCTAAGAGTTTGTACGCTAAGGACGTATGGGTCAGAGTAAATGGTTCCATCCATTGCTTCTACTTCAGTGTCTAAGCTGCCGTCATATGGGTCCCACTTTCGCAGAACACCACCACTTATTCCCACCAAGTTCAATGTTAAACTTGATGATACTTCGGCGGCACCAGGTACTGTAGATCGTCCATCTTCCAAGTGAACTGCACTTGGAGTCACTGAAGAAGACCTTAGGAATCCGAAAAACGAAACAGTTGTTGATTTTGCTATTTGTTCCCAGTATTGCTCACCAGTGCGTAAGTCGTAGCATTCCCACATGGTCACTTGAGTTCCATTTTCTAGAACTTTGCTGTAGGTGTCATAGCATCGTCCGTTGTAGATTATGCTTGGAGTGCTTGCTGAGCCAAGTATAGACTCTGTTCCGATGTCTCCTCCAACTAGTCCTGCTATTGATTCTTGCTTTTTCCACACAACGTGAGATGTTTCTGGAGCTTCTACATAGGGTGTGAAGTCATAGGCACTGTTTGCATATTTGTTAGTGTCTGCTGGCCAATTAGCTCCGCCTAGACCTGTATATGGATACCATCCGAGAACTGGTGCCCACTCCCTTTTTTCTGGAGTTACAGGTCGTGTCCAGTAGTCAGTTGGCAGACCACCTTCGGGCCAAGGATATATTAGGTCTTCTGTTACTTCGAGTTCTTGCCATCCAGTAGTGCTAGGTTCGTAGTAAAGTGATTCAGGGAAGCTGCTAATTGAGTCAGATGATTGAGCATAAACCGCACCTTTGTATGTGGTGTAGTTTCCTGCTGGGAAGTAGCCACCTAAGAAATCAAATTTGATTCTCCATGTACCAACTTCGTCGGCTATCCATTCAAGCCATGCTGTAGCGTCAGCACGGTATGAATCCATTGTTACTATTTGCTGTTCTCCGCTAGGTTTTTCGATTGTAATTGTGTAATCCGTGAAATATCTGCTTACGTGGGTAGATGGTGTGAGCCAGACGTTAAGCAAGAAAATCTGGTTCAACCCTATGGGGTTGGGTCTGAAGCTAAGATAAGCTGCTGTAGGCACGGATAA
>PIXS01000123.1 GCA_003096255.1 Candidatus Bathyarchaeum sp.
TAACCCTGCGGTGACAATTATTTCAGGCTTGTTGACTCCCACGACCCAAGAACCTACAATAATGCCAAGTGCGGTCATTGAGCCGTCAAAACCGTTCTTGATGAAGTATCTTCTAGCAATAGGGCTCATTTGCGTAATCAGTAGATACGATCTAATTCTTCGAAAAAAAGTTCTAACGCGTTTTATCATGCGTTAACCACGCTGAGAAGACGGTGCTTTTCATCATCGTCACTCATTTGCATCACATTCTGGCATATCTGTCCTGAGGTGTTTTTACTTCTTCAACTATTCTTTTGCCAGCTGCAACCTCATCAACAGAGTGGATGGTAGCCCCCATTTCTTCCAGTTTCTTTTTGATCATTTCAAAGTCTATGCTGCTTCCAGCGATGATAACCTTTGCGTTTTCAACTTTTTGATCTATCTCATAAATAATTACGTTTACTCCTTCTACGCCTTGTAGGTGGCTAAGTGCTTCGGAAAGTTCAACCACGCCAGGGTTGTGCGGCTTTAAGACGTCTAGGACAAGTCTTCTTATCATCTTAGAACGACTAAGTATAACTTCTAGCGCGTATATTTAACTATTCCTCTGAACTCGATCAATTAGGATTTAGCTATTCTTATCCAAGAGGATATTTCTTCAATCGTTGGGTTTTCTTCCTTGGACACCTTTCCCTCTTCAATGTAGGTTTTGGCGATTTCGCTTATTCTCCTGCTGAGTTGAACCAAGTCTTGGTCTGCCAGTTTCTTTCTAGAGGTGATTCCTGCGTCTACAAGCATTTCGGCGTCATTTTCATCCACGCTCGGAATCATGCGCAGTTGGGCTGTTGCTTGCAAGCGCTCTGCCATGTCTTGTGACACACGCGTTTTTTCGCCGATGATGGCAGGGTCTACTGTGATTAGTTCGCCTACGTTTGTTATTCCCATGGCTCTCAACTCTTCTCCCAAACGCGGCCCGATTCCCTTTATTACTTCTGGATTGTCTTGGCTGTTCAACCTTGGCTGCGGCGACATAATTTTTTCTTCTATTCGTTCGAGTCTAATCTTCACATCTTCTAGCTCCGCCATCTGCTCCTTCAGGGATGCGGCACCTTGCTCGTTTAATCGCCTAACTCCTAGTATTGTTGTTTCTTGTTTTTTCAGCGCACCCAGCATTTCTCCTCTAGTTTCGCCGACTTTCGTTTCAACCGTAGAGACCATCTCCCGACGAGCTTTTTGTATCGTTTTTCCTTGTTTTTCCATCACGGCCAACGTTTCTTTTTTGGCACCCTCAAGGTTCGTGTCGACTTTCTTGAATAACTCTCGGCTGGTTTTCCTATTGTTTTCTATGTTCTCACCTAGTTCCGTTGATGTGGCTTCTTGGGTCTTCCTGAGGGCTGCCAGGTTTCCTCCCACTTTGACGAACATTTTAACAATTTCCGGATCTGGCGGCAGTTTCCGATACGCGATAATGCAGGTGAGGCCGAGGAAGACGAAAGTTGCGATTAGAGATATCCACAAGTAGTTCTCAACGCTTAGGTCACCCACTAGGTTGCCTATTATGTCACCTACAAGGTAAGGTCTAAGGATGAAATCTCGCCCTTCACGTATCCAATAGATGGCCATGCCAAAAGAACTCAAAACCGCCAAGAACGTTAGGAAGCCTGATATCCATACGGCTACACCTCTTTTTACCGGCATTTAAATACACCTCACATTTGTTTCATACAGTTAGCAGAGCAAATGCCTCTCGGAAATTGATTTGGATATTCGCCCGAAAAAGTGTTATGAAGCCAAAATTCATAGTGAAAATTCAGATGTTCAGTGGCAACCATTATGAATCCTCGCAACTTCTCAACACTCTTTCTTAAGTAGTAATATTTAATAAACCTTCTCGTGTATTTGCTGAACAAGAATACAGATTAGCACTCTTGGCATATGTGCGCGCGCATCTAGCAAAACCGGTCTTTGGCTCTAGAGCCCGTGTTTAAGCCTTCTGTAGGTGGTGTAGTCCACGTATTCTAGGTGTTCATTTTCAATTTGATGTTTGATAGTGAATTTTTGTCGTCGCCTTTTCTCCTTTATTTGGCTAGTGGTTAAGAGGGAATAGGCGTCGCTTCCTGCCCCAGACCCATAACTGACAATTATTATTCTTTCATTTGGTTTGGCACGGTCTAAGATAGCCGCTAAACCAATGGGCGAAGAACCGGAATAGGTGTTGCCGAAATTGGCGACTTGCAGGCCTGGCATGTACTGGTCCTCTTTGAACCCCAGTTCCTGTGCGACTCTAACTGGAAAGCCAATGTTTGGCTGGTGGGAAACAAAGTAATCTACGTCGCCGATTTGAAGTTTCAGTTGCTCCATGAGCTTTCTACAAGCATTCAGAACATGTTTAAAGTAGGCAGGTTCGCCGGTGAATCTGCCGCCGTGTCTCGGATAGAGTTCCCGATCTCTTCTCCAAAAATCCGGCGTGTCTGAAGTGCAGGAGTACCAGCCTTCCAACTCGGCGATGACGTCGTGCATGCCGAAGATAAAGGCAGAGCCTCCATAACCTACGAACAAATCCAACTCGCCTCCAAGTTCGTCTCTGGGGGCGGCTTGAGAATTGTCTGCGCCCACCGTCATCGTGTAAGGTGTGTGGGCATGTGGGTAATATACCAGCGAGGCCGCATCCTTAAACATGCTTGTAGCGGCTTTACACGCAAATTCTGTGTCGATGGCGTCTACACTTTGGATACCATCGGTTTTTTCCTCCATACCTAGCTTCAGAACTTGGGCTACTTTGGAGGCTATGGGCTTGACAGCGTAGGGGTTAGATTCTGAGCCCACATATACCTTTCCAATAAGGGAATGGTCTACTCCGGAATGGATCAAGGCCGTTTTTCCTGCCTCAACCGCTGCCGTGACAGCGTCCTCATCTAGGAAGGGCACAGATCTTTCCATCACCCCCTCTTTGATCCGGAATTTGGAGACGTAGACTCCGTATCCAACGATTCCCGGAGTGTCATACTCTTTTTTGGGTTTGATTATTTTGTATTCTTGATGGGGATAGTAGTCGTCGGCGAGGGTGAAGGCTAGGGAAATCGTTGGGACTATGTCGCTTCGCGTTACGGCGTGTCTTCTCCTGAATCTTGCAACAACCTCTCTGCCCTCAAAACGAGAGAGATCTAGTTCTCCGTCCTTCAGAATAAGATCGGTTAATCTTCCTGGAACCCGCGATTTCCCGTTATGAAATGAAACAATGCCGTAGACGTAGGGTCCCAGCTTGGTGAATTTGTTTGTAGGTTCGCCAATTAGGGTGCAAACTTCTAGTTTACCCTTCTCGTAAAAGAAGTCGATGTCCCTCATCTTTCCGAAGCTTTTTCTTCCACATTTTCCGCAGTAATCCTTGCCTCTGAAGTATTCTTTTCCGCAAAGGGTGCATCGGCTACCTCTAAGTCTGTCTCCGATATAGGATACTCTCCTTTCAATAGGTTCACTACTCATGTCAGTTCCTCCCTAGAATGTGGACGTAAGCTTTTGTTCCGAATCCTTCCAATTCCGAGGTGCATCCGA
>PIXS01000124.1 GCA_003096255.1 Candidatus Bathyarchaeum sp.
CAGTCATAGATATGGGTGGACAAAAAATCTTTCAAGTCACCGGACAAGTAACCGAACGTGCTCTGCAAGGCGAAGCCGCAACAGTTGCAATTCCCGAAGAGGACGCACAGCTTGTTGCAGACCAGACAGGAAAAAGCATAGAAGACGCTAAACGCGCACTAGAAGAGAGTGATGGAGACTTAGCAAAAGCTATTCTTCTTCTGCAAACAGGCGGATAGTAATGGGCTAATTTTTTGTATGCCCTTTGTTCATTCTTATTAATTGAGTTAACAAAGAAAGTTTTTACAACTGTAAAGCAGTATATTTGCAGATAGCGCTTCAGGGGGAACGCGGATGAACATTAAGATAGAAGCTTATGCTGATGAGTGGGGTCCAGAAAAGATACTTCAAGTCTACGACCCCAGAACTGGAATGAAAGGCGTTCTTGTTATTGACAACACAACATTAGGTCCAGGAAAAGGCGGAATCCGAATGTTACCCACGGTAACAACAGAAGAGGTCTTTCGTTTAGCTCGAACAATGACCTGCAAGTGTGCACTAGCAAAAATTCCCTTTGGTGGAGCTAAATCAGGAATAATCGCTGACCCAAAACAGATTTTTGAAGATAAAAAGATGGATTTGATTCGTGCATTCTCAAAAGCCATAAAGCGATTGTGTCCTAGCTTGTATGTTGCTGCTCCTGACATTAACACTGGAGAGGCGGAGATGGCTGTTTTTGCAAAAGCAAACGGTTCGATGAAGTCGGCTACGGGTAAACCTGCTCATTTGTGTGTTAAACCGGGAGTTAAGTGTGGGATTCCCCACGAATACGGGTCAACAGCATTAGGTGTTGTCCAAGCTGCGTTCACTGCGGCAAACTACATGGATAATTTGGACATTGATAATGCGACGGCAGTCGTAGAGGGCTTTGGGAATGTTGGCTCGTTTGTGGTTGAATATCTTACTCAGATCGACGTTAAGGTTGTTGCAGTTTCAGACTCAAGGGGCTGCATATACAACAAGGATGGGCTGGACTATGAAAAATTGTTAGAAGTTAAAGCTGAAACAGGGTCGGTTATCAACTACCCTTCAGGAAAAGTCCTCAAGAATAAAGAACTCTTTGGATTAGATGTGGACATTCTCATTCCTGCTGCCTTGCCAGATGTAATCACCAAAGAAAACGTGGCAGATGTTAAAGCTAAACTGATTGTTGAGGCCGCAAACCTTCCTGTACGTGCAGAAACCGAAAAAATCTTGTCAGAAAAAGGAGCACTTGTGGTTCCCGACATTTTAGCAGACGCGGGGGGCGTGATTTCGTCATATGCCGAATACAGGGGATATAATCCGAAACGGATGCTGGAATTGGTTCAACGGAAAATTAAAAGAACAACTGTAAAAATATTGGAAACAGCCTTAGACAACAAAATACAACCCAGAGAAGCCGCACTAAACGCGGCAATAAGCCAACTGAAAAAGGCAGACAATCGATAGGTTCAATGTGAATAGACCTATTTGCCAGTTTGATAATTTATTATCTGTTTAATTTTCAAAGGAGCGTAACTTGTTGTCTGAGGATAAGATTTGTATGAAACCCGTAGGTGTTGTCAGAACTCAAGCGGTGGGCAAGGAAGTTAGGGACAAGAATGTTGTTTCAAAGATAGTTTTTCGGGAAGATTACATCGAGGCTCTTGAGGGTATTGAAGAGTTTTCTCATATGTTTGTTTTGTTTTGGCTTCATGAAATGTCAGATACTGACCGAGGAATAATGAAAGTTCATCCCCGTGGAAGAAGTGACATGCCTCTTCTCGGTGTTTTTGCCACGCGTTCACCTCATAGACCTAACCCAATTGGCTTAACAAGGGTAAAAATTCTAAAAACTGAACAAAACGTCGTTACGGTTCAGGGTTTAGATGCTTATGATGGCACACCAGTTTTAGACGTTAAACCCTTTGACAGCTGGGATACAACCAAAGATTTCAAGGTTGCAGAATGGTGGATGAAACTAGACAAAGAACACAAATAAAAGAAAAAAGAAGGGGCCTTGTGCCCATTAAAAAGACGGTTAGGCTGAAGATTTTACTTTCTTAGCAAACTCTTTTCCAAACTCGTAGCATTTCTGAAGCTCTTCTTTAGATGGAACCCACTTAGCCGTAATTGCAGGCATAACCAGTTCCATTCCTGCGCTTTTTAGTGATTTTTCGATGGCTGCAGTTGCCCCTCCACCCCAGCCATACGAACCGAAGGCAGCTGCTATCTTGTTCTTGGGTCTTAGTCCTTCCATTTCTCTTAGAAAGGGGGATACTGAAGGCAAAACTCCGTTGTTTATCGTTGATGAGCCTACAAGGATTGCTTTTGTTTCCAGCAGTTCTCCGATGATGTCTCCTGTGTCAGAAAATGGAAGCCTATACAAAGTAACGTCTAATCCTTCACTGCTTATTCCGTCAAGCATTGCTTTGGCCATCTTTTCTGTGCTCGCCCACATAGTGTCGTAGGCAATGATTACTCTCTTTTCTGCTTCTCCGTTAGCCCACTTCAGGTAAGAAGTAACAATTTTCATTGGGTCTTTTCGCCAGATTACTCCACGACTAGGTGCAATCATCTCACTTTTTATTCCTAGCTTCTGAACTTCTTCAATTTTGCGTATAACCACAGAGCTGTAAAGCCACAAAATGTTAGCATAATATTTTCCAGCTTCCTCCATCAGGATGTTCTGGTCTACCTCGTCATCGAAACGTTTTGAGCTTGCCAGATGTTGGCCAAAACCGTCGTTAGACAAAAGCAAGGCATCTTTTTCGATATAAGTAAACATGGTGTCAGGCCAATGAAGCATAGGAGCTTCAAGAAAAGTAAGGGTTCGTTCACCCAAGTTTAGGGTGTCACCTGTTTCTACGGTTTGGAATTTCCAGTTTCCAAAATAGTGCTTCTGTAGCCCAGCTTTGCAGTTTGCAGTACCTACAACAGTGGCATTTGGCGCATGCTTCAGGATTTCTTTGATTGAACCCGAGTGGTCAGATTCAACATGGTTAGCAATTATGTAGTCTATTTTTGAAGGGTCAATTACCTCTTTGATTTTTTCCATCATTTCATCTGAAAAAGGATGGGCTACAGTATCAACCAGAGCAATTTTCTTGTCAACTATCAGGTATGCGTTGTATGTTGTTCCACGGTGTGTTGAGTAGGTATGACCGTGAAAGTGTCGAATGTTCCAGTCAACAGCTCCAACCCAAAAAATTTTTTCCAAAATTTCAACAGGAGGCAAATTAGTCACCTACAAAAAACAGGTCATGAAACCCTATTAACCTTACCAAATTTTCGCGTCCCAACATAAAAGAGCTCAAAATACTACGTATCAAGTGCTGGATAGCTTTGGTTTGTAAAAGAAAATAGCAATTACAAGAATTATGCCTACAAAAATTGGAGTTAACAAATCGAATTCTGGAATTACGCCCCCACCACCAAGGGGTGCGCAAGAGTTTACTTCACCGTTATCAGCCCAAATTGATAAAGAAATACGATTAACGTTCCCGGGATAAACTTTGTCAAGATACAATTCGAGTTTCCAGCAAGGATACAACGTTAGAGGCTCTCTGCTCAGGGTAGTTATTAACTCTATTGACCGTGGCTCTTCAACGATTTCAAAGTCCGTTACCACTTCGTCGTCAGCAGTCCAAGAGAAGTCATTTAGATATTCCAAGGCAATATTCATAACGTCCACTTCAGAGTAAACTAAACTTGTGCTACCGACGTTGAATAGTCGCCAGTTGTCATCAAATGCGCTGACAATTCCGTTACGAAACTCAAGACTTATCCATGGAAAAGCAACACCATCTAATACATACTGCCAAACGAAAAGGGTACAATCTGCTCTGCTAATTACCTCAAGTTCCACATGACTAGATGCGGCAGTTACATTTTTTGTTACGTCAACAGAGTCTAGCAAGTTTACCATTTCTTCAAAATCTCGTGCTCCGTCAAAATCGGGGTCACCTGTGTATTTTTGGTATCTTTGAACAAAATTTGCAATAGTGTCAACTGTTGTAGCAGGTTGTGGCTCAGAATAAAATGGGGCTTGCAAAGTTCCCAACATGAAATGTGCAAAAGTGGAGTTTTTAAAACCAAAAGCAGCCTCCAGTTGACTCTCGTTTGAAACAAGCGCATAAACAATGTTGTCCTGAGGAAAATCAGCTAGCTCCTCAGGATACATTACATCATGAATTTGCAAAATTGGCTCATATTTAGTTAAGTCAAGAAGTACTACATCTTCCAGAAAGGTTAATGATTTATCTGGAACTGTTGATTCAACGGCATAAACCGAAGCACACACACTTGAAACAGTCGCAACAATGATTAATGCATGTATAAAAATGGCTAGAAACAAACGTTTTCGTGCACTAGCGTTGTTTAAACGTTTCATGTTCCTCTTTATGTAATTACGTTTACTCATCTATATCTAAGTTTGCGGACAAACACGTCCGAAATTCAATGAAATGTTTTTTATACTCAACGCGCAGATTAGTTGTCGGGAGATTGTTTATTTGCCTTCCTTTTGTGAAGGCTTAATGGTGAAAAAACATGGTTTACTGTACTAAATGTGGAACTAAAAATGATGATGACGCAAAGTTCTGTGTAAACTGCAAAGAACCACTAACGAGCACCCAAACAACTAGCAGACATAGAAGGCAACAAAAAGAAAGCGATTGCTTTGGTTTACCCCATGGAGGTTCAATCGCTGGATTAGTAATAGGATTACTAATAATCCTATGGGGACTAACTTCTGTTTTAGACATCCCGTTTGAGTTCTGGCCAATCATAATAATCATCTTTGGAACACTGATAGTTGCAGGGGCAATCTACAAAATCAGCCAAAAGTGACAACAATCCAACTAAGGTCGCGCTGAACAGTTTTCAGCGTCACAAACAGAACATATTCTTCTGTGGTCCCACTTAGAAAGTGAGATTCGAGTAAAAAGCCAAAACACAATCAAACAAACCACAAACAAATCAAAAAACAAGCCCCCAACAGTAGCGTCAACTGAAACCAATACTAAAAGTGCACTGACAACAAAAACACTGTTCGCAAGCAACCGAAAAAGACCTCGGAATGCAAACTGGAACAACCCAATCAAGGTTCCCACAGCACCAAGAATAACCAAGATAAAACTGTAATCTGAAACAATTAATCCAACAAAAAAGTAAAAAAATGAACCAGTCAAAGCCAAAAGAGCTCCAAATAGAAGACCAACACATGCAGCACATTTTGTTTTGCCCAGTAACTGAAAAACATGTGCTGAATACTTACCACATGTAGGATGATGACCTTCAAAACCGATTGAACTTTCGTGAGAACGATAATTGGCTGAAGATGTAACATTATTTCGTTTTTTGGGTTCAAGCAACCCTGAACATTTGCGGGGAAAGATCACTGCCAAAACACCAAGAACACATAAGATAGCAAAAGATGTGCCGATTATTGGTTTTCTCCAAAGGAAAACTGAAGTTACTGTTGGTGGAAATGCGACCAAAAAAACGACAATAAGTAAACCAACAAATGACAGCAATAATCGGTAAGTTAGTTCTGTTCGGTTTTTTTGTTCATGTAACATTGCTAGTTGCCCTTTCTTAAAACAGCGATTTAACTTGATTTACAATTCCTTGGGATGCCATGTATCGGTAGAGTCTTCGTTTTAGTGCTTTGCTTGAAAAAATGCCACCGACTCTTCGGCTCCAAGAACCAAAAAAGCTCCGATAACAAAGATACAACTCTTCTTGCACTTCTTTTGCAGTTAGGCTCTCAGTAGGCATGATGGCGTGAACCATGTCATAGTTTGCCCAATTCCAGTCTTGTATCCACCCGTTTTGTTTAGCAGTTTCATAAATTGCAGTTCCTGGAAACGGTGTAAGTATCCCAAAAATAGCCAAATCAGGGTCTAAATCGTTAGCGAACTCTCGCAGATTAGCAATGGACTGTTTTGTGTCATTTCTTTGCCCTATAATGAACATGCCCTGAGAGAAAATGTCACTTTTTTTCAGAAGCTTAACAGCGTTTTTTGCATCTTGGGGTTTTGTATCTTTCTTGAAAGAATTCAAAGTAGATGCGCTGTTGCTTTCCACGCCTAAAAGGACCCATCGTAGCCCAGATTTTCTCATTTTAGGCAAAACGTCCGCATGATTTACTACATCGTCACATCTTACCTGCATG
>PIXS01000125.1 GCA_003096255.1 Candidatus Bathyarchaeum sp.
ATCACTGCTGGAAACTACGGCGGCAAGCTTGGTCCTTATCGAGGCGACCTGAAAGAAGTGCTTGAACTGGAGTAACCCGCCTTTTTTTGGGTTCTATTCCACCAATTTTATGTATTCTGTGCCTTTTCCTTCGGGTGAGCCGACAAGAACGCGGTAACGTTCTCGGCTGGTTCCTTTTTCTTTTACGCGCTCAAGTTTGCCCTTGACACGGATTCTTTCGCCCTTTTCTGCTGCGCCCGCATAGAGTCCCTCATACGTGACAACTTCAGTAACATTCACTGAAGGGCAACTGTCCAGAAACTTTGTTTCTTCGATTTGATATGTTGCGGGAAGAAAAAGGGAGTCAACGTTATCTGACACAAGGGCTTCGATGTTTACTTGACCACAAGGAGTATACGTCTTTTCTCCATATTCTTCTGTGACCTCGCTTTCTATCTTAACTGGATGGATAGAAACCCATTTACCATCAAAAAATCCGAGGTTCCACTTCCGCTCATACAGCCTCACAGCCTCCTCTGCTGTCACGGGATACTCCTTCGACTTTTTGATGCCCCACTCCTCAAGAGCCTTGCCTTCAAGACGCTTCATTGCATCGGAACCTCCCTTTTCAGTTAAGGCTTCTTTGAGTGCCCAACTGTCTTTTATGCCATACACGATTAGGTCGATATCAGAAAATGTGGGCTGATGAATGTCAAGAAGAAGGGAACCTGTTACTCCAAAGGAGCTCTCGGAAAGACCCGCCGTTTCCGCCAAAAAACCTGTAAATCTGATAAGCTTTTCCTGCAACGAATCCCTGTTTGGAGATTCCCTTAGTTGAGAGAGCTTCTGTTCTGGCAGGAAATGTTTCTTTATTTTGTTGTGGGGGACAGCGGTTATGGTGATGTTGTCCACGGGAGAATGGAACAGGTAATGAGGATAGTTGGTTTCCAGGTAGTTGAAGGTTTGTAGCAGATTCGGAATCGTGTATTTCTGGAGTATTCTGCTAAATTTCTGTTCTTGGGTTCCCCAGACTCCTGACTGTGAAGGAACATACTTGATGTAGGAGATGACCCTGTCAGGCGGATGCACTGGACCAACTACACAAAAGAAGAAGCCCTCAATGGTTTGAAGGAAATCCCTATCCCTGAAGCCTCGCATACTCTCACAGTCCCAAAAAGACCCTATTATAACTACCGAGACCGATATGCTGCTAGGCGGAAACAAAATATGCTAGTGCTATGGCCAAAGCGTCATAGAGTCCATGCACCCACGCCGAGACAGTGGTGTTTCCGCCAGTTTTCTGCCAAATATATCCCAGAAACAGGCTGACAACGGTTACTGGAATGATAGAATACAATGAATTGAGACCATGCAGCAGACCAAACATCACAGAGGCAATCACTAGACCCGCTGTCTTGCCAAAAGAGTTCTCAAAACCCCTCTGCACAAAACCTCTGAAAGCCAACTCTTCAGCAGGTCCAACCAATGCTACTGAAATGCCAATCAGGGCGATAAGCTGAATTTCGTCTCTGGGCAGTATGGCGTATACAAGATTTTCTGCATCAGGCGTTGCACCAAAAACGTTTTCTTGAACTGAAGAAATGCTTGCAGCCAAGAAGAGAAGAAGCACTGCAGCAAAAGAAGAAATTATAATCGTTTTGAGGCTCGGCTTCTTTAGACCTAAGTCTTTCAAGCTTGCGCCTTTGTATTTTGCGAACAGAAGTGTGATTGCGAGGATTATGCCTTCACTTATTGGTATGGAAATCAGTGCCAAGGGAAAGGTCATTTCCTGAAGTTCCAGAAGGTCAAGTTTCAGTCCAAGCATTATGAGGGCTACTATGGAGCTTCCTAGAAGAATTCCTGCAGACAATGTGATGTAGCATAGTGTTGCTGTTTTTGCTTTCCAGAATGGCTGGTTCTCCATGGTGGCATCCTTTCCATTTGAATGTGAATAAGCGTTGTTGTCTATTAACAGTTACTTCTTTCCGTTCCTTTATGGCGTTAACGTGATGTTTTGTACAAAAGTGGCGTTTACATGCCCTGCAATATAGATACTACTCAGAATGGTTAGCTGAGGCCATTGATTTCAGAGACAAATACAAAGAGAAATATGAACTAAAAAAAATGTGTGAATAGTAAAAGCGCAAAGGCCAGCTATTTTAGTTAGTCAGTGTTACACCTCTTCTCAATCCTCTATTTCTGCACTTAGTTTGTCGGGTCGCAGTCACATCCCCCAACTAATAAACACACACAAATCTACGCATCAATATATACTACCGTTGGTTTCGTCATTTTCTACATAGATTATATTATATTTGTAGTTGAAAGAAGCTCAAAACGGACTTACTTTTCCTATTTATTACACATTAGTTATTCAATGTGGTTGTTTGGTTTCTTCCTTCCACTTCTTATTAAAGTAACTGTGGTATAAATAACCAACAAACAGAGACTGCCAAAAATTTTTTCCGAAAAAATTTTGACTGTTTTGATGCGTTGTTTTTTTACTCCACTTATTTTTTTAACTAGTCAGATTCAATTCCATTGTTACTTAAGAGATAAAAATGAATATCAATTGAATAATTTTATGGTTTGTATTTTTTACAAATTAATTGACATAAATCTTAACACATTAATACAACGCTTATTATGATGAACACAGTATCAAGAGGTGATAGCAGGATGAAGAAAAGAACACTATTTCTATCTATTTTGGTTTTGTCACTAATTATGCTTATCTTCCCCATAAGTGAACTTGCAGGTGCAACTCTACCAACGCCTCAGCCCGTAGACATTCCGGATTTCTTAAAATCTGAAGACCTTAGAGAGTGGTGTGCAGAGAAATATGGATACAACTCAAGAGATGACCTAGGTATTCTTCCTCCCAAAGAAGCGCTAGTTGGCGATACAAACTTGAAAGAAGAATCCTCTGAGTCGCGATCATCCCGTGCAACTTATCACAAATGGTGGGGAGCAGGCATCTATCAAGTTAAATATCCTCCATTATGGTGGCCCAGAATTAAGGGAGCCCTAGCAAAACATTACATCGATGATTCACTTACTTTGGGAACCGATGAAGAACGAACACTTTACGCTCCAACACTCAAAGCTCCAAATCCAAACCCCTTAGAAGTTACAACCGCATACTGGTATAATCCGCATCTTGGATTACAACGATTCGTTGGAATTTGGGATTGGGCAACTGAAACAATGAATTTCGAAATTAGAATTTATTTTGATGATCTGGACGATGATGGCTGGACGGCAACAGATGGTGTAGGAGAATATTATGAAACCGCTATGGCATGGAATCCTAATTTAAATGAATGGGTGGTTTACCTCCATAATTTCGACAATAGTAGCTGGCCGATAGTATATAGTCAAGAGGATGACGACACTGATCCAGATCATAATGTAGGGTGGGATGTATATGAAGTATATTACGACACATCTTGGCCTGAAACACCATATTTGCGAGCCGATGAAATACAGGTATTTTATGTAACATCTCAGACTTGGACATACAACTCATGGCCCAGTGGTCACGTTAAATCTTATTGGCCTGGCGGATTTTCTCTCGAACATGGCTTTTACAACAATTACTATGATTGGTATGTTGGTGAATGACAATTTTTGAATTAAACAAACATCCCCATTTTTTTGGTCAATGCCTCTTGATAAAAAATTTCTTACGTTTGTTTCCTAAAGCTGTTCGTAGTAGTTACATATGGTTTAAAGGAACAAAGCATGTCCTTATTCTGGTGCTTCTCATTTACGTTTTTTCTTTTAGTTGTATTACACCAGTTTTGAGCAAAGTTGATTTTTCTTCGGAAACCATTTTTTCCATACCTGAATATGGCAATCAGCTCAGTTTCCAAATTGGTGGATCTTACGAATCTGTAATCCTTGAAAACAAGACTTGGAACTTTGTAGGATTAGCTTTGGATAACTATGTTCTAAACTTAACTGAAAAGAGAGGGTGGGGAGGAGTTTTGTATGGAAGAGATGTTTTGGATTATTCCCCTAACGATGGAAATTTCAGTGTATTGTTAGAGAATTGTAACATCACTATTACACATTACGACATTGTAACACAATTTGCTCCATATTCAGGTTGGTTAAATTATTCAGTTAGTGGCACAGGTTCCCAAACCTTCAATCTACACTACTTTCAACCAATTGGTGGTTGGACAGGTCCAAATCTGTGGACAGTTTATGTTGATGGTGTATCCAAGCCACAAAATGAAAATTGGGGGATCTCTGGGACTGAAAGAATAATAACAATCTCAGGTGCAACCAACAACGTCAGTATTTTTTATGACTCAACTTCTATAGAAAGGGATGGTCCATTAGAACCAGATTCAAGTTCATTACAATTAATCATCTTTGTTAGTTCTATCATTATCCTAATAATTATTGGTTTATTACTCTTGAACCGAAAAATGAAGAAATAGGGACATGGCTAGTCTGTTAACAGTTACTTCTTTGTGTTCTTTTTTGACGTTAGGGTGATGTTTTGTGGAAAAAGTGGCAAATGTTCAGTTATGCCGTCAATACGGGGGCAACTTCCTGAATGATTATTCATTTAATTTTTGTTATTGCATGTTTTTGTTCAATCGCGGGAAAATGTTTATATGTAAAAGTGTAATATTTGAAGTCTTAATTGAATAGGGTGTATTATCATGGGAGCTGCAGAAAATAAAGAACTTTTAGCAAACGTAGACGAAGTTGCTGCCGAACTACGAGACCTACTTGACAAATCCGTGAAAAAGAACCTAACCGAAGACATGCTCTTCTCTGGCGGCATAGACACAAGCATCTTAGCAACCATCGTAACAAACTATAACCGCATCAGAGGCTTCACCTGCGCCTTCAAGGAGGCAAACGCACTACACATCAAATATGCCAAGCTGATGGCTAAACGCCTGAACATTGAACATCACATGAACCCCTTCGGCGAAGACCAAGTGTTTGCTGCGATTCCAGATGTTGTCAAAGTTTTGGAATGCTTTGACCCCATGGAAGTTCGTAACAGCATAACCATCACGATTGGGCTAAAGTTTGCGAAATCTTTTGGCTCAACTGAGCTGATTACTGGAGATGGGGCGGATGAACTCTTTGCTGGCTATCACATGTATTACCGTTATGTGGGCGACAAAGAGAAACTGAGCACGAAACTGAATAAAATGTGGGGAATCATGGCGTTCTCCGCAAACGCGTTGGGCAGACATTTTGGAATTGAAGTTAAACAACCTTACCTAGACCCTGAAGTTCAGAAGTTTGCCATGAATCTTGATCCAAGATACAATGTCCAGGAAGAGAAAGGAGAAGTTTGGGGCAAATGGATTCTCCGCAAAGCCTACGAGGATGTTCTTCCTCCTGAGCTCAGATGGAGAGACAAAAACCCAATTGAAGTCGGTTCTGGCACCACAATATTGCCCAAGTATTTGGCAAAGAAGATTTCTGACGCAGAGTTTCTGTCAAAGAAGAAGAAGATTAAGGAAAGAGACAACGTTTTCATCCGCGACAAGGAACAGCTGACCTACTACGAAGTATACAGAGACGTTGTGGGTGTGCCCTACGCCAAGGACCCAGACGCAAGAACCTGTCCTCAATGCAACTCTAACGTTCCCGACAACGCTATGGTATGCAAGACCTGCGGAGCCTACCCAATCACAGCAGAAGGCACCTCAGTAACAAACGACACAACTTACGTCGAAAACTAAGTCAGTGGCTCCTGTTTTTTGTGAGTCACAGGTTTGTGGTTAATCCACATTCTTCTTTTTTTGTTTGTTCATTGTTCAGGAATGTTTAAAGGCGATGATGGTCTGCAAAGTTTGCTATCTAGTCAGTGGAGACGAGCAGCTTGGCAGCGAACGATTGGATTCCCAGAGACGGCGAAACGCTCCTCACTAAAGAGGGCTTCATCTTCTACGTTTTCGGTTATGAACACCCTGAAGGGCGGGTCTTTGCTTTTCTGAAGTATATTCCGTCTCGTTTTGCCCACCATTTTCCTATTCGGTTTCTTAAGCAGAAGTGGAAGCTCGGAGACTTGGAGCTGTCCAGACCAGAAAAACTGTACACCGCCCAGAACTACCAGAAGTTTGTTGAAACCTTACGAAGCCATTTTCCTCATTACCTGTATTGCTGTCCCTTCAGGGGCAAAGAAGTGTTGAGTGTCCCGCTGGACCATATCAAGCACGTCTATTTGCCGGGTAAGTGCCTGCAGCGGATATTCCAGAAGGAAGAGAAAGATGCCATACAGCAGGAGACGGTAGAACTTGTCACCCTTCTTTCCAAGGAGTCGGGAGTGCCTGTTCAGGATTTTGGAATTCACGGTTCTGTTGGTTTGGATATGCATTCTGAGTATTCTGACATTGACCTTGTGGTTTACGGTGCTGAGAACTTTACGATGTTGGAGACTGCGGTTAACAGGCTTGCCTACGAGGGCGTGTTCTCTTTTGTTTGCACCAAGAAGATTGACTACGCAAGAAAGCACAGGGGACGCTACAACAACAGACGCTTCGTGTATAATGCTGTCAGAAAGTACGAGGAAATTGATGCGCCCCACGGAAAACTAAAGTACACAGCAGTCAAGAACGTCAGCTTCAGCTGCGCAGTTGTTGATGGCAGCCAGAACATGTTCAGGCCAGCAATTTACCCCATTACCGATTATCAACCAGACGATTCAGCATCCGAATTATCAACTGAACAGGTTCCAGCAAAGGTGCAATCCATGATTGGCTACTACCGAAACGTAGCAAGAACAGGAGACCGAATCAAAGTATCGGGAACACTGGAACGAGTACAAAACGTTGACACAGGCGACGTCAGCTACCAAGTAGTGGTTGGCACGGCAACACGTGAGAAAGAGTACATCGAGCCTGTTTGATTCTTCTTTGCAGAAAACAGAAAAAAATACTGTTTTCAACAATGTACCTCTATTAGGCTCCTAATGTGAACTGTTTCGCTTGTCACTTAGTTGTTGTCTTTAATCTTCTCTTGTATAAAATCA
>PIXS01000126.1 GCA_003096255.1 Candidatus Bathyarchaeum sp.
AAGAGGACTGCTGCAATAACGAAAAATTGCAGCAGTCCTCTGTATTAATCGATGCTTTAGACGATAACGTACCTGAATATCAGGGTGTAGCTGCCTTTTCTTTCTTTTACGCCAGCCTTAAGAACTTCAACGACTGTGTCATCACCACAGTCCACTTGTGTTCCTTCGATGCTTGCAAAGAATGTTTCAACTTCTGAAGCCGCCTCAGGTGCGACTGATGCCTTGACTCCCCACGGGAGTGCCATAACTTTGACCGGGTCTCATGTATCGCAGATTCCAGCTTTTCTTTCTGCGATGGATGCATGAATGGCTGCCTTAAAGGCATCCTCCACGTTGATACCTGATTTGAAATCCATAATGTCCTCCTTAAAGACAGTTGTGGGAGATGGCGCGTCGGTACAGGGCCGTGGCCATTCTCATAGCTTGTCGATTATTTGCATGTCATTTGCTTAAACGGCAACAATAAAAAAGAACACACAAAGCCCATTTGCCTGTGTATTCTCTGTTTCGATACCTGAGAGCTTCGCTGCTACACTTTCCCCTTCGGTGCTGGCGAACCAGTCTTTTCAGAGTGTCATCAAGCAGCGATCCTTTTGCCTGAAAGTTTCTACAGCAAACGGCATTTGCTGTATTGCTTCTTCGGCTCCTCGCGGTATCTCTCGCAGCTCTCATTTGACATTGCTTCTTAAATTGGACGTTGTAAAAGATAATTAATACTAGCATATGGATTTTAAGGGATCAAGAATAGTCAATATTTTAACAATTTGCGGCGCGAAAGATGTGTGTTGCCGAGCGTTGAACTTGCTTGACACTAATGTAAAAAAGAGTTAAACTATATAGGGAACGGTGTATCTTGAAAACAAGTAATATCAATGCTTAAGAGACATTCGGCCGATTCTGTCGGTCTTCCATGACTCGATGCAAAGGAGGTGAGCTTATGAACGGTGCATTAATTGTTATACCAGCAATCATAATCACTGCGCCTCTGAGTTTCGGTTTAGGATATTTCCTTAGAAGACAGATCGCCGAGAAGAAGATCAAAAGTGCTGAAGAAAGAGCAGATGAGATCGTCTTTGAAGCAAGAAAAGCTGCTGAAACAGCCAAGAAAGAAAAGCTTCTTGAAGCTAAGGAAGAACTGCATACATTACGTGCAGATCTAGAGCAGGAAACAAGAGAACGCAGAGGAGAGCTACAGCGACTAGAGCGACGTAATCTCCAGAAGGAAGAGACTCTTGACAAGAAGACTGCAGCCATCGAAAAGAAAGACGAAAAACTAAACACCAAGATGAAGCAGCTCGAAGGTCGAGAGCAAGCCGTTGAAAAGCTTTACCAGGATCAATTAGATGAACTGGAACGCATTTCAGGTTATACAACTGAAGAAGCTAAGCATAAGCTTCTTACAGATGTAGAGAAAGAAATTAGACATGATGCTGTTGTTCTCGTTAAAGAGATTGAGAACAAAGCAAAGGAAGAAGCAGAGAAGAAGGCACAAGAAATTATTGCGATCGCTGTACAAAAATGTGCGGCAGACTTCGTGGCAGAGTCAACAGTTTCTGTTGTCAACCTGCCTAACGACGAGATGAAGGGAAGAATCATCGGTCGTGAAGGACGTAATATCCGTGCGCTCGAATCTCTCACTGGCGTTGATCTGATCATTGATGATACACCGGAGGCAGTTATTTTGTCATCCTTTGACCCGATCCGTCGTGAAACAGCACGATTGGCCCTTGAAAAGCTGATCGTAGACGGTCGTATCCATCCAGCTCGTATTGAAGAGATGGTTGGCAAAGCACGAAAAGAAATTGCAAAGCAAATCAAGGAAGCAGGCGAGAATGCTACATTTGAAGCGGGCATTCACAATCTGCATCCAGAGCTTGTTAAGCTCCTCGGCCGCTTGAGATATCGTACCAGCTACGGCCAAAACGTACTTCGACATTCCCTGGAGGTTTCATACCTTGCAGGCGTTATGGCTGCAGAGCTTGGCGCCGATGTTCGAATTGCGAAACGTGCAGGACTCCTTCATGATATCGGCAAGGCTGTCGACCATGAAATCGAGGGTACGCACATTGAAATCGGCATGAACCTGCTGCGAAAGTACAAAGAATCGCGCGATGTCGTTCATGCTATGAGTACACATCACGGTGACTATGAGCCTGAAACAATCGAAGCTGTTCTCGTCACAGCTGCGGATGCCATTTCGGCAGCCCGTCCTGGTGCAAGACGCGAGACACTGCAAACGTATATCAAGCGACTGGAAACACTTGAAGCCATTGCTGATGGTTACGAGGGTGTTGAAAAGTCATTTGCTATCCAGGCAGGTCGTGAAATTCGCGTTATGATCATTCCAGAGAAAGTTTCAGATGATGACATGATTATCATGGCGAGAAACATGAAGAAACGCATTGAAGATGAGCTGGATTATCCAGGTCAGATCAAGGTGAGCTTGGTTCGCGAGACAAGAGTTGTGGACTACGCTAAGTAAACCTTCTATACCTCTTAGTTAACATAGATTTTCAAAATAGAGTGAATTAGATGGTTTTACCCCGTGTCAAGCAGGAAACTGCATGACACGGGGTTTTATGATTTTTGATATGATTTTTTGTCAGATAGACTTCACGCAGACGAGAAGTTCACAAGTACTGAAAGTTTCTTGAGATCAGTTTACTCGGGATGTTTCGCAGGTGCAGCTGTGTCTTCGTAGACATGACCCGCATTGTATGAACTTCGAACAAGAGGTCCCGAAGCGACGCCCATAAATCCGATTGATTTGGCGAATTCCTCATAGATCTTGAACTGTTCAGGTGTAATGTACTCAACGAGCGGAGCGTGAGAGCTTGAAGGCGGCAAGTACTGTCCGACTGTCAGGATATCACATCCTGAACGGCGCAGGTCTTGAATGACCTCGCGAACTTCCTCTTCAGTCTCCCCGAGGCCAAGCATAATTCCCGATTTGGACAGTATGCTCTTTTCGGATTTCGAAACTCTCGTCAGGACTTCAAGCGACTGAGCGTATCCAGCCTCTGGTCGTACGGATGGATAAAGCCGAGGCACAGTTTCGATATTGTGATTGATCACGTCTGGACCAGCGTCTATCACTGTCTGCAGGGAATTTTCATCACCTCTGAAATCAGGGATCAGCACTTCGATCTTTACAGAGCTTGAAGATGACCGGATGGCGCGGATCACATCGGAGAAATGTCCAGCACCGCCGTCCTTCAAATCGTCAC
>PIXS01000127.1 GCA_003096255.1 Candidatus Bathyarchaeum sp.
AGTCAGAACCGAAGAGGCAATCTATTCCACGTTGGCTCTGCTAAACAATATACAAAAATAAAGAAAAAAATGCCGTTTGATTAACGGCGTCTATATTGTGGTTGTGTTGGGTCTTGATTCTAATTCTAGCTGGAGGTATACTGTTTCGTTGTTTCTTACCACTGTTAAGGTTACGGTTTCTCCCGGCACCGTGTACTCCTCAAGATACGCTGAAAGAGCGTCAATGCCAGTTACTCGAACGCCGTTTACTGCGATTATTATGTCGCCGCCAATAACCACACGCTGGTCAACAACGTCAACTTGTTGTGTTCCGCCTTGAAGTCCAGCTTTTTCTGAAGGACCCCCAGCCGTAACTTGGGCAATGAGCCACCCGTAGGTAACGTTTGAGTCCATCACGTCTGCAATTTCGTAGTTCATGTCCGCCCCTTGTGCACCGAGCCACGAATGTTTTTCGTATGAGCCAAGGTTGACCAAGTCTTCGATTTCGCGCAGTATCGTACTTGAGGGAATGGCAAAACCCAAGCCTTCAGAGTCTTCAACTATTGCGGTAGCGATTCCGATGACCTGACCTTCATAGTTCAGAACAGGACCACCAGAGTTACCAGGATTAAGGGCAGCAGTGGTCTGAATGACGTTAGCTATGACGTATCCGCCTGTTGTGTCTGCAGTTAAAGTTCTGCCTAAAGAGCTAACAAAGCCAGCGCTCATGGAACCAGCCAATCCGTAAGGAGTACCCACCACCATCACGGGGTCACCTACTTGCAGGCTTACAGAACTAACTATTTCCAGAGGATTGAGTTCTTCTTCTGGAGCCTCTGTAGAGAGCACACCAAGGTCAGCATAGGGGTCTTGACCGAGAATTTCTGCAGGATATGCGTTGCCGTTCGAAAAGGTCACTGTGATGTTGACTGCGCCGTCAATTACATGGTTGTTTGTGACAACAACAATTTGCGTTGAAACGTTGTAAACGAATCCAGAACCTTGAACCTGACCGTAATAGAGACGACCAAAGAAGTCATAATAAGAAGGAACCAATCCCCGGATAACCACTACAGAGTCTTTGACTTGGGCATACAGTTCTGCTATTGAAACGTTGTCAATGGAGTAATTGTTGATGTTCTGATAATCCTGACTTTGGGTCTGCTGAAGAGCTGCAACTTGGCTCTGAAGAGAAGCCACCTGACTCTGCAAGCCGTCAATTTGGCCAGAGGTTGTCAGGTAGCAGTTCATGTAACCAAACAACCCGCCTGCAACCAGACAGACTACGGCAATAACTGCCAAAACGGTAGTTGATGTGCGCCGAGGTTTTTGAGGTTCAGCAACTTCCAAACCCAATCCCCCCAGCTACACCAACATGCTTGACTCTGGGGTCAAGGAGAAAGGATGAAAAATCACTTTGATTATTCCACGTTTTTCTAGGCGATCCATTGCCTCAAAGAAACGCTGGTGTTCTGCCTCATCAACTTCAAAATGTTCGAACATGTCATTTACTGAAGATTTTGTAAATTCACCGTTCTGTCTCTTGCCTCGAAGATAGGTTACGACACGTCGTTCTACAACTCCACATTTCCAAGTTGTATTACGGAGCAAAACAACAAACGCCTTAATCATACGTTTAGACCTAATTCCAGAAACTCCCACACATTTCACCTACTAAGTCTTCAAGCTCAAAAACCCGCAAAAAGACTATAAAAGAATTTTTCAGAATTAAACCAAAATTCTTCCCACATGTACAAAAAAGCTAGAATCTTTTCACAAAACCTGAGGGCGCAGAAAAGGCGGACTCTTTGCAGGCAGCAAACTTTCCAAGGGAACAACGAGGACGAACAGTATCAGGAAACAAGCCCCTTATGTGCAAGGGCAAAACTTCGTCAAACTTGACCTCTAAAGTTATGCCGTCCTCGGCTACTACTCCTGCTGTGCAGGATTCCTTGCAGAAAAAGTCAACGCATCCAAGACCTGTGTGCAGCTGAGTGTCAAGGGTGATTCTGACGTTGCCAACAGGGTACACGTAGGCTTCACGCAGATAATCCACCATCACAACAGACCTAAGCAGGCTGCTGCGGCACTCTAAATAGAAGTCTCTAAGAAGAGGATTCTTTGAACCCGAAAGAAAAGAAACATTTCCCACAATCATGTTTTCTGCGTCTTCTCGGATTATGCAGGTGGTTTCTTTTCTGATGTACTGGTCAAGCTTGGTTTTGCGTTCAAGCTTCACGCAGTTGTCGTTACAGTTGTAGATTCGTATTCGGTACTTCTTTCTTCGAGCAACTCCTGCTTGTTTTTCAAAAAAAGCCGAGTTCTTAAAGTCGTCAAAGTAAAGACTCCGGATATGATAACTGCCATCAGGTCCAGCGTGAGGGTCAGGTTGAAGAACTGCTGCTAGTTTTTTTCTTAGAACCTCATACTCCAGAAGAGTAAGTGGATACTTGAGTTCGTGTCGAAGACGGGGTTTAGTAGTTTCAGCCATTTTTATCCCTCAACGGAGTTTACTAGTAACCAAGATAACGACTCCTGCAACAACAAACACTACTATTAACAGCACCAGAGTCCAAACAGAAGACTCTGACTCTGGGTCAGGTTCTTGATTGGAAGAACCAGGTGTCGCAGACAGCAGGTAGTTCCAGCTTGAACCTCCGTCTGGGTATCTGCCGTAGGATACGTCCTGAATTTGTTTCACGTAAGTCACTGAATCAATCAAAGTGACTCCGTCGCTGTCAAAAAGCCCAATTTCTTCACCGTTTGCGTCTAGCCCAAAAGTTGCGTAGTTGTCTCCTCCGTCAGAGTCTGCCCAGATTATCAGGTATTCTTTGGGTCCGATTGTGGTTCCTTCAGGAAACTGCCACCGAGTGGGATTGTTCAGGTTGTCGGTAAGATACAGTCCAGTCAAATCGATTGTTTGAGTACCCGCGTTATAAAGTTCAATCCAATCAGGGGAGTAGCCGTCAGGTCCTGCAACAGTTATGCCGTTGTCAGCCATGAACTCGTTAATGAAAAGAGAAGAAACATCACTAGAAGAGTTACTGCAGTTAACCACAGCAAACAGCACTGTGCTAGCTAGCAGAAG
>PIXS01000128.1 GCA_003096255.1 Candidatus Bathyarchaeum sp.
AAACCTACGACGGACTACCCTGTTGCGTAGTTGCAACTTCTGATGGAGGATACGCTCTAGTTGGCCACACGCAACCCGTTGATGGCAGTGACGATGTAGATTTCTGGCTAGCTAAAACTGACAACATGGGCATTCCAGAGTTCTCAACTTGGACAATACTACCCCTGCTTCTGACAGTAGTGCTGGTTTTGACAATCTACAAAAAGCAACTAGCCAAAACGCATACTGTCTCTGACGTTCGAAGGTGTTAGAACACTCTTAGTGAGTATTTACTCATTTTCTTGTGGGTTACCCCGTGTGGGTGTTTGAGGGAGCTAGAAAATTGTATGTTATCATGGCGTTTTCGGAAGATGCCTTGAAAATGTATGAAAAATAACTTTTATCCTACTTTGAGTTGTCAAAGTAATCACAATCATTAATTGCAACATTGTTAAAAAATAATAAACCATTTTTACTTTTTTTATTTATTTTTTTTCATCATTAGAAACAAGAGTGAAAAAATTTATATTCACACAGCTCCAGATGGTGTAACAATCCAGAGCGCTAATCAACTCATAAAATTAGTGACTTGGACTACAATAATCGGCAGGGGGAGATCAGAATTCTAGAAACCAATGGCAATCGGAGATGCATTACCTTCAGTAGTCATTACAGTTTTGCAGAGGAACAATTGATGATTTCCAACAATGTTTCCGTGAGTAGAATCTGCGCTCAAGGTTAAACTGAATAAAAAAAGGAATGAAAAATGAAAACAAATAACCTGAAAAAAACAATTGCAACTATTGCTTTTGTAACGATTGTCACCTCAATGTTTCTAGCAAGTTTTTCAGTTCAAGCTCAAAGCGAATATGAAAATCAATACATTAACAAATTATCTGAACCACTCCCCGCAGGAGTAACCCCCGATTTCACTAGTGAAACAAAAGCGTACATTAGTTTTAGACCAAATCCCATAGGCCTTAATCAAATATTTCTTGTAAACTTCTGGCTTCAACCACCAATTCATAACACCCATAGACTGTCTGATTTGACAGTCACAATTACCAAACCTAGTGGACAAGAGCATGTTGTAAAAATGGACTCTTACCCCGGCGACGGAACAGGATGGTTTGAATGGATAGCAGACGAAGTTGGAACCTGGACACTAAAATTCGATTTCCCAGGTGGCTATTTCCCTCCCGGCAACTACACGTTGCAGAGAATCGGATACGCTGACAGTGTCACTGAGTTTACTGAATCAGTATACTACTTACCCAGTAGCGACGGTCCTTACGACCTTGAAGTGCAAGACGAAATTGTGAACTCTTGGCCTGCGTCTGACCTACCAACAGATTATTGGACTCGACCTGTTCCCTTGGAACATCGAGAATGGTGGCCTATCTTAGGAAACTATCCTTGGCATGGTGAAGGCGGTGGAGAACTTTGGGACCAAATGTACCCTGATACCAACAAGTACGGACAAGAAGATTACAACTTCGTACCTTGGGTTCAAGCACCAAACACTGCTCACGTTGTATGGAAAAAGCAAGAATCGATTAAAGGAATAATCGGAGGAGACATGGGAATAACTTCTCATTACGATTCTACGGGTTTCTATCCAAATATTCCTGACATTATCTATGAGGGAAGAGGCTACCAAGCACATCTTAGACTTGTAGACGGCGAATCAGTGTACATGTGGGAATGCTTTGACATAAGAACTGGTGAAGTGTACTGGGAACGACCATTGCCTACAACGACCACGTTTAACATGTTCTTCGGAGAACAAACTACACCTGTTAAACCAACTTTGATTACTTATACTCGAAGAACTCTGCAAGCAGTTGCTGGAGAAGAGGCCCATCAGAGAGGTCAAAGTGTAGGTCTTTTGTATGTTGGCTTAGGGCAATACGTAACCTATGATCCATACACAGGAATTATATCCATGAATCAATCAATTGCGCCTTTGGATTCTGGTACCTTATACAAAGACCCATATCTGCTCAGTGTTCAAAACCTTGGTGGCGGAAATCGCAGACTAATCAATTGGACAGTAGGAAGAGACCCTGACACCGGAGTCACCGGAATGATGGTTATGAACAACGTCACTTGGCCATGGAGCAATTTGGGCGACTCGCAGGATTTCGAGTCAATGATTGCTGTTGACGCTTATTCCCTAAGTAGTTCAGCTACAGGAGTAGCAACTGGATTGGGTGTAAGAGCAGCCAATCTTCTTACAGGAGAAGTTCTGTGGGATGTCACAACAGATGAGAGTAGCGGCCTAAAGAGTTCATTCAGTACTGGCAGTACAGTTGCAGATCATGGAAAAGTTGCCATACGCCTGAACACTGGCGAATTGAAATGCTGGGACTTATTCACGGGTGCTGAACTTTGGGAATCTGAGGTAACCAGTCACCCATGGGGAACCTTTGGAGCTTACCACCGACAATCTGCTTACGGTTACTACTTCCTCAGTGGTTATGATGGAGTCCATGCTGTTGATTGGGACACAGGCGAAATTGCATGGTCATTCACTGCTCCAACTCCGTACTCCTACGAAACACCTTACCACGTTGATGGCGTCGAAGTGTACACTTTCCACGGTGGTGGCATTGTAGCCGATGGAAAAATTTACGTTGCTGCTACAGAGCACACTCCGAGCATGCCTCTTACTAGAGGATGGAAACTTTATTGCCTTGACGTCTTTACTGGCGAAAAAATGTGGGACTTTACAGCATCTCCAATCTATTACTCCCGATCGTTTTCTGGTTCAGTCGCCGATGGTTATCTGACCTTTAGCAGTGAAAATGATGGATACATGTACGTTTTTGGCAAAGGAATAAGCGAAACAACAGTATCTGCTCCGCAAACCAGCATACCCAAAGGAACTTCAGTAATGATCACCGGCTCAGCCTTAGACATGTCTCCAGCTCAACAAGGAACTGCTTGTGTTTCTGACGAAAGCATGAGTGAATGGATGGATTACATCCACATGCAACAGCCAATGCCCGAAAATGTAAAAGGTGCAACAGTAGTTTTAACTGCAACTGATTCTAGCGGTCAAGAATATCAAATAGGCCAAACTACAACTGACGTCGCAGGTAACTTTGGAAAAAGTTGGATAGCTCCAAGTGAAGGAGATTACCTGATTACAGCAACTTTCCCTGCAACTGAATCCTACGGAAGCTCCTTTGATACAACATACCTAACTGTCGGTCCAGCACTTTCTGCTAGCGTTCCAGTTGAGCCTGAACAACCAGAAACTCCTGACGAACCTGATACGCCCACTGAACCCGAAACACCTGAAGAACCCGAGACTCCAGAAGAGCCAGAAACACCTGAAGAACCTGAAGCAGAACCTGAAACCGGAGTAATCAGCACTGAAGTCGCAATTATCATAGCAGTTGCAGTCGCTTGTGCCATTGGCATCGTTAGCTTCTGGGCATTCAAGATACGAAAATAACTAGGAGAAAAAACCAAAACTCTCCCCTTTTTTTGGGAATTAATCGAAAAAGAGGCTGAAAAACCTTGCAAACAGGAAATGGCACTAAATCCTTGGAAAGTCTAAGGACCTATGCTGGTCAACAAATTCCTGTCATGAGGTTTTCGTGTCCTCTTTTTCAAAAACAAAAATGAAACACGCATAAGAAAGATTGGACTGAAAAAGCTTAACTTGAAAAAAATGAAAATAATCTTTAAAAAATTATTTATCATCTGTTCTTTCTCCCTGGTAGTTACGAGTTAAGCTTCAGACATCCATTCTTCCTAACTTTCATTTATAGAAAATGATATAGTTGCCAGTTAGTTTTTGTTTAATTCGTAATGAAAGTAGAATGTTGAAAACTACCATAAAAGCCTCATTTTTGGTTTATTCTTTGTCGTAACTTATAATAGGGGTCTTTTAGGCAGTTGATGTCTGCGAAATGGAACGATGTAACAATGACTCTTGACTGGCAAGAAGCTCTGAAAAAGTTGGAACTGTTAACTCAGAAACCACCGTTGTTTGAGTCTGGAGAACAGACTTTCTGGGATGACCCCCACATCTCTAAACAACTCCTAAACGCGCATCTTGACGCAGAAACGGACGTGGCCAGCCGAAAACATAAAACAATCGACAAAGAGGTTGAACACCTCTTCAAATCTGGAATCTTAAAACCCAACGACCGTGTGCTGGATTTGGGATGCGGCCCCGGACTGTATTCCAGCCGTTTAGCTGACAGAGGAATTAACGTTACAGGCATCGACATGTCTACTAATTCTTTGGATTACGCTAAAAGTCATGCAGAAACAAAGGGTTACGTTATTGACTATTTGCAAATGGACTTTTTTAACCTTGATTTCAAAGAACAGTTTGACGCCATACTCCAGACCAACGGCGAACTTAACACCTTTTCAAATGCCCAGCGAGACGTTTTATTGAAAA
>PIXS01000129.1 GCA_003096255.1 Candidatus Bathyarchaeum sp.
ACAAAGGATGGAGCCCACATGAGGCTGAATACACCATTCTCATCGGTTGTAACATAGGTTGAGTAATAGTCGCCATTAGGATCTCGTATTTTCAGAAATACTTCAACGCCTTCAACATCTTCAGGCTTTGCCTGCTGCATATAAGCGTATTCCATCCACTTGCTCATACTCGCATCAGAAACGCATGGAAGACCATTTGGGAAGTTTGCTGCAACGTCATTACGGTTTGTGCCTACAGAAACGTCAATGACTGTACCTTCAATTATTACGCTATTTCCGTGTACTGTAACTTTTGGTGAGGCTGCGACTGTAGTTGCACTTGGTCCTTTGCCCCAGGCGTATATCTGGTTGTCGTACGCATTCAGCGATAATAGAACATTATATGCACACGATGTGGATCGAATATAGAAACCCACTTCGGACCACACTAGAGAGCCATCAGTGACGTTTACTGCACACATTTGTGCTCCAGGGAACATTGGTGGGTTATATTCGGCACCAATGGGGAAGTATGCTACGTTGTTGGTTATACAGTCGCACTCGAAAACCCATAGCGGCCAAATATCATAGGGGCTTTCAGCTCCTGGTGCGCCAACGAGTTTAGTTGTGTTAGTGTACCATCGTACGTTTCCGTCCTCATGTTCAAGACACCATATGTCTCCTCCATGGCCTCTGTAGAATGATGCGCCATCGGGTCCAGGAGACCAGCGGAGGTTAAATTGGTCAAAGTAATGCGGTGCGCCACCGTTATCGCCTGTTAGTTCTGTTGACCATGCTTTCACACCTGTTCTTGTATCCCAAGCTTCAACCATGAAGTTCTCCATGTTGGCGTTGATCCATAACCCGTCTTCTATACCCATTTCCGTTCTTGTGAATGGCAACATGGTTTCAGATTCTGCGTATGTTATGTTTCTAGCCCACAATTGTTCTCCAGTGTTTTTATCCATGGCTCCTACAACTAGCCATCCGTTTGTTGTTCCTCCAAATCCTTGTCCGAAAGTGAAACCGCCCGTGAACACTACTTCATCGTTAGTTATTGAATTGATTGCGAATGATGGTCCTGTCCAGCCGCCTCCTGCAAGAAGCGAAGGATCGGTTACGCCCTCAATCGTGGCGAAATCGAATACTGGTTCAGAGAACACTATTCCATTGGCAAAGTCGTATTCTCTGTCCTGTGTCAGACCCCATCCGAATCCTGGTTCGCCATTGGTTGTCATTCCGACACAGTCGGTCATGTCCCAACGGACTAGCTGTGTTTCACTACCGCTGGTGTCTTGGTAATAGCCAACCAAGTCTCGGTCATCGTCGATGACGAGTGTCATGCTCTGGCCGTTAATGATGCTTGCCATGTATTTGCCTGTGGTGGAATCGTCGATGTTGTATGTTGTTCCGGCAGTGTCAACTCCTGGGTGATCGCCTGTAGTTATGAGGTATGGGCCTACTGTTCCATAGTCGTTAAGGTTGTGCCATGTGGGCGCCCAGCCTACTCTTAATCGTTCTGTTGTGTCTTCTATTGTCCAGAGTGTTTCTCCGCTGAATAGGTCTGTTGCCACAATGCCGTTGTATGCTGCGCTCCGCATTGATGTTGTGTATAGAACAGAATACATTATGCCATCCAATATTATTGGTGCATATTGGGGTTGGTACTGTCTGGTGGTCCAGTAGTGTCCTGTAACTTGATCGTTACCTGCTTCGCCACCACTTACGCCACCTGCGCCCCATGGTTTTGTCCAGAGAATGTGACCTGCATAAACTGAGTCAGTGTATGGGTTGAAGTTTCCGCCGTAGTAGTTTGAGCCAGTTTGTTCAAAAGTTATGCCGCTGAGACCCCACCATTCTCCCATGTGGGTGTACCAGTTTTCGGCATTCATTGCGTTGACTGGTGTTTCCCAATAGTTTTCTGGACCTGGGGGAGTTGGAAAGGTTTCTCGTCCTACTTGGTCTTCTTGTACTGTTAGTTTGAAAACTTCGCTTTGGCCAGCTAATTGTGTGTAGCCGCCTGATAGTGTTTGTTCTGGAGAGAACATTTGGAATTCCCAGATGCCGATTTGGTCAGGAGTTAGGTTAGTGAAGGTGCCTCCGGTGGTGTCGGTGTCAAAGGGTCCTAGTGTGGTGGTGTGTCCTGTAGGGTCGGTTACTTTGACTGTTAGGTTGTAGTATATTCCTGTGGTGAGGGTGGGTATGGCGTTGAACATGTTGATTGTAACTTGCTGGTTGACGCCAACAGGGTTGGGGCTAACAAGGACTTTGCTGTATGTTGGGACTTGGGTTCCTGCTGGTGGCATGGGGCAGAAGGCAATGGTTGCAAGAGTTGAGGTTGTTAGTAAAAGGGTAATTAGGATTGTGATTGTGATGGATATTTTGTTCCTCATGTTTTCATTTCCTTTTTTGTTTTTAGTTCTTAGTTTTAGTCGAGTGGTGATTACTTTCAGCAGTACATTCAGTAGATTTTAGATTCAGTGAAAACTGTGTTCGTGCTTTTGAATGCGGATGCATTCTGAATTCCCCCAAAGCGTAGTCCCCCTTTTGTTGAGAATGACTGCAGTGGTAACCGTCACTCTTGGAGTATAGTTTCATGCGTTTTGTATATAACATTTTGTTAGGTGTTGTTACGTTGTTGATGTAGTGGGGTTGTAGAACTAGGATTTGAAGCAGGTAGTGGATTAAGGACGTGGAATTCGTGTTACGGTGGTTGGTGGAGTTGTTGTGGTGCTGTTTTTCTGAAAAAATACTGTTTTCAGCAATCTGCTGCTATTAGGCTCCTGCTATGTTTGTTAGGGTGTGTGGGTGATTATTTTTTTGCATTTTGGGCAGTGGATGTGGCGCATGGAAGACTCTGAGTCGTAGCCTGAGATTTTTGTGTCTTTTTTGGTAGTTTGTAGCCGCAGTGGGGGCAGGTGTAGGCTTTTTTGGGCATCTGTTTTAGCCTTCGTAGATTTGTGTGATTTTTTGTGCTTTGTTCTTTGGGATTTTGTGGTTTATTAGTTGTTTGTATAGGCGTTTTTGTTGTCTGCTTGTCCTGAGCTTGTCTAGAGCCTTCATGGTTTTGGCTCCTTTTGGGGTGCGGTTTCGTTTAGTTCTATTAGTCTGGTTCTGATGGCTTCGGCAACAAACTCGGTTACGCTCCTATAACCCAAATCACTCCTACGACCAACCAACACCTTAACCTTAACATACAAACCAGACGGAACATTCACAGAACAATAACCAACAACAGGCAACAGTTTTTACCCCCTGTTTTAGTGGGCATTTCCTGTTTATATTCTTTCCTTTTTTCATTCTTTCATTCCAATCCTTCATAACTATGAATCCTTCAAAAAATAACGCAAGGATGCCTCACTATGTCACACCAAATCATCCAAGTAAGCAAAATCACATCCAACAGACAAGTCACAATCCCAAAAGAAATCATGAAACGCCTCAAACTAAAGGGCGGAGACAAAATAGTCTGGATAGAACAAAACAACAACATAATAATCAAAAAAGGCAAAATAATTACTGAAAACTAATGACAGCATTAGAAACCTTTCGCGAAACAGACGTTGAGATTCCGAGGATAAAACATGGAAAGAAGCAAACTATCGAGACATTAATCCGTGAGGAGGCTCAGTTATTCGTAGAATGCTTAAGAACCAAAAATAAAGAATGGAAACCAAGAAATGCCCTGTTGGTTGCTGCATATTGATGAAAATACTTATTGTAGGAAATATAATAGACCCCCCTTTCAATGAAGGAAAAATTAATACCACACTAAACTGGGCAAAGGCATTATCACAGAAAAATGTTGATGTTCAATTGTTGAGCATAAGCTCAAATTATTCTGGTCATCACAAATTTTTCGGCGTCAATTTTGAATATTTGAAAACACAATATCCACGTTTCATTGCACACCCGCAGCTGTCAGAGGTTTGTATGCTCCAAAAAGCAGTAATTAATCGAGCCAAAAGTTTTGACATAGTGCACTACGCTTTTAATATGGATAACAATTTTTATTCGCTCCCAAGTTTATCTATTCTAAAGCTTAAAAATACGAAAATTATCAATTCGTATCATTTCGAACCGTTTGTTAAATTAAAATTTTTCAGAAACATACTCGTTAATGCATTTACTGTTCCTTCAAAGAGAATGTTTAACCTAATTAAACAAAGGATTCCACAAAAAGTAAGAATAATCCCGCCTTGTATTGACACTACAATGTTCCAACCAAGAAATAAACTTCAAGCACGTGAAAAACTTGGTCTCTCAAAAGACGATTTCATAATTTTTACTGCAGGTCATTTTAAACGCGGACGAAGATTTATCCCGTTTGTCGAAACTGTCGAAGAAATTAGAAAAAAAAGAAAAAACATACAATTATTGATCGGTTGGAGTGGATATGGAGATAAAGACAATATTCAGGAAACCATGACAATTTGCGAAAAGAAAAAATTTGTAAAAATTATTCCACCGACGGATTTAATCAATTATTATTATAACGCGGTTGATGTTTATGTTCTAACTGCTACATCTGATTATGTAATAGATATGCCTATGAGCACAATTGAGGCGCTATCATCGGGTGTTCCTGTGTTGTCTTTTAACATTAATTCTGTTTCTGAAATTATTGAAAATGGGGTTAACGGATACCTAATTGAAGATGGAAACTTCAACGAAATGAAGAATATACTTGACCATTTGATTGAAAATAAACTATTGCTAAAAGAACTATCAAAAAACGCCAGAAACACGATTCTAAACAATTTCTCATATACTAAAGTCGGGAACCAACTAGAACGGCTATATGCTGAGTTGTTAGAAAAATAGATGGAAAAGCAAAAAATAGAACCATGCCTAGAATTTCTACACTCAATTCAACGTGTGCGCAGTTAACACTATATCATCGAATACCAAAAATTACCAAACTAAATTTGTCCTTTTTGTGTGCGCGCGTGCGTAGTGTGTGTGGGTTTGGGTTTGGGGGTTAAATTTTAACCCTTAGATGTTTCGTCATCTCACTCTAGACCAACTTAGTAAATACCAAAATTCTGGTACTAGCTTTCTACTATGCTTGTTGATGTGTTGTTGTTAGCTTACAGTTTTTATTGTTATGGTTGTTGTGTTGCTCATGCTTATTCCGTGGTCGTCTACGACGGTTAATTTGACTGTGTAGTTGCCAGCTGCGTTATAGGTGTGCGTGATTTCTGGGTCTTCTTCTTTTATGGTGCTTCCGCCTTCTTCGCCGAAATGCCAAGCCCAAGTCACTATTTCACCGTCAGGGTCTTCACCCACTGACAGAAACGTTATTGCCTCGCCAACAACTAGAGGCTCCTCTGGAGAATCAGGATTTATGACAAATTCTGGAACTGGAGGCGCAAGCAAAGGCGTAGTAAACAGGACCCAGCAGAAGGCAAAGATGATGAAATAGATGCCTATTCCCATGGTCAAAATTTTGCTTGGCTTCTCCACCTTATCTGCGAACTGCATCTTAAGCAAGTAATAAGTAAGAAGATACACAGCCAAGGCAACCGTTATTCCATTGATGAGGGGGTTGCCCACTTTAAGATCTATCACTAAGGTGGCTATGAGAGCAGCCAAGGCACCTAAGGCAACCCTGAGGATGTAAATAACATTCAATGTCTTCAATTTGAATCCCGCATTTTGGTGAACACCATAACGTTCCAGTTGAGGTTTATCTTACTTTCGCTTCTATGGGCATTCACACGCCTAAATTTCCTCTGCTGTTACTTAAACCCTCTCAAAAAACGCTGCCTATACCCCGAATATTGAGTTGTATTTCATAAACGCTATACACATTTTAAGTTCTAACAAACCCAAGGTGGTTAACATGAAGGGTTCAAACGCTGAAGGAAGTGCATGGCGCCGAATACTCATTGTCGCACTATTGCCCCTAACAATCCTCTTCTGGATGACAGGATGGACATTCTACTGGCTAGGCGACCAACGAGCACTGGCAAACGTTCCACGAAAAGAAACATCAGCCTCCTTCCGAAAGGACGACTGGAAACAAAAACGTGAACGAAAAACAGCCCAACAGCCAATCCTCACATAACTAAACAAAATAAAAGCACATTTTCTGTCCAACCGTTTCCTCGTTAGGGGACGGCACCCTTTTTATGCCATAACACAAAACAAAATAGCAATATGGAAACGCTCACCCACTTAAGCTGGAAACACGTTTCCCAGTTCTCCTGAGGGAAAAAAAGTTGAAGGACGTAATGACAAGCTTCGATGTAGCCGCAGCCACACACGAAATCAACAAACAAGCCACAGGCGCCCACGTAGCCAAAATCTACCAAATCGGCACCAAAACAATCCTTCTCAGGCTCCGAAAACCAAACCAGCCAAAGCTACAGCTCCTCATAGAAGCAGGCAAACGCCTACACCTGACCTCCTATGCCCACGAAACCCCAACAACACCCTCCGGCTTCTGCATGAGCCTCAGAAAATACCTAAACAACGGCGTAATCAAAACAGTCACTCAACACGAATTCGAACGAATAGCCGTAACCACAATCGCCACAAGACAAGGCGACTACCAGCTAATCACAGAACTCTTCGGCCAAGGCAACATAATCCTCGTAGACCCAGAAAACAAAATACTCCAAGCCATGACCTACAAAAGAATGCGAGACCGAAACATCCTAAGAGGAGAAAACTTCCAGCACCCGCCAGCACGAGGAAAAAACCCCCTCACACTAACCAAAGAAGAATTCATGGAAATCCAGAAACTTGAAGACACAGAAATAGTACGGGCACTAACCAAATTCCTAAGCATCAGCGGAACCTACGCCGAAGAAACCCTCCTCCAAGCAAACATAAACAAAAAAACATCATGCGCCTCCTTAACAGTACAAGAACTCGAAAACCTCTTCAACAAACTCCAAACCCAACTTTCAGCCATCTCTTCAGAAACAATGAAACCCTCCATCATAAGCAACAACGAAGACACGTGGATTGACGTAACTCCCCTGCCCCTCAAAAAACATGACGACCTCAAACGAACAGAATATGCCACCTTCAACAGCGCCCTTGACGACTACTACGCCAAACAAACCGACCTAACAAATCTAGATGAAGCCACAGGCGACGTCGAAAGCGAAGTTGCAAGACAACAACGAATCCTCAAAAAACAAGAAAAAGCCCTAGAGACCCTAAAGGAACCCATCACAAAAAACAAAGCCATCGGAGACCTAATTTACCTCCACTTCGGAGACCTCCAAGCATTACTCCAAAACATAATGCAACAAAAAAACGGCGGCAAATCCTGGCAACAAATAACATCAACCCTAGAAACAGGAAAAAAAGCCAACCACCTCCCAGACCTCTACTTCAAGTCACTGGAACCCGCAAACCAAATTCTCCATGTCACAATAGACAACAACAGCTTCTCCCTTAACCTCCGCCAATCCCTACAAGCCAACGCAGACAACTACTACAAACGCTCCAAAAAAGCAGAAAAAAAACTCAGAGGCGCAGAAAAACAACTCCAAGAAACCAGAACAAAAATCGAAAAAGCAAAAAAGAAGGTTACAGTCGCAAAAGCCACCCAGCAGCCCCTTGAAAAAAGAAGAAAAAAGGAATGGTTCGAAAAATTCAGGTGGTTCCACTCATCTGACGGCTTCCTTGTGATAGGCGGCAGAGACGCCACAACAAACGAAATCATAATCAAAAAACACATGGACCCCAACGACATCGTTTTCCACGCCGAAATCGTAGGCGCCCCCTTCGTTGTCATAAAAACAGAAGGAAAAACCGCCCCAGAACAAACCATCAAAGAAGCAGCCCAGCTCGCAGCATCCTACTCAAAAGCATGGAGAGAAATGCTAAGCGCAGTCAACGTCTACTGGATAAACCCCAGCCAAGTTAGCAAGACTCCTCCCTCTGGCCAGTTCCTCAAGAAAGGCTCCTTCATGATTCGGGGCACCAAAAACTTTGTCCGCAACGTTCATCTACGGGTTGCCA
>PIXS01000130.1 GCA_003096255.1 Candidatus Bathyarchaeum sp.
CTCAAGTCTTGAACAGTCATGTTCGTGCAGTTTACTAGAGCAAGGAACCCTATGTCCGAAAACGAAGAATCTATTTTCATGTTTCTTTCGTTAACAAGATAGTGCACCATTTTGTCATCCACAGTGTTTGATGTGTCAATGTCGTTGATGAAGTGCGAAAGCGAATCGCCTTCAAGGATTAGGTTGAGGACGTTGCCAGCTATGTTGTTGTCCCTAAGCGTAACATTTCCAGACGAGCTAATGCAGACACCACAATTACTGTCAATTATGTCGTTTCCAATAATACAACAGTTGGGCGCCCTTACACTGATTCCCGCTCCCGCATCTGAAAGAGAATCCACCAAAAAGCCAAAGATGAACCGATCATCTTCCGGTAACGGCACATCACCGTTCCTTATGGTGAAACCTGTCACGGTGGCACCTGCCTCAGGGTCTGCGTCCTCTGCACCGCTAAGTACTATGGTAACTGCTGTTCCCTTGTTGCCTCCATCAATTATGGTTGTCATTTTGTTTTCACCCCGTAGCGTAACCTGCTTTCTGAGAAGCACATTCTCGTAGTATGTTCCTGCAGTAACATAGATTTCGTGGCCATTCAACGTGTATCCAGAATCTATTGCACCCTGAATCGTCGGATAACCCAAACCAGTATTGAGGTTCCGAACAGGAAAACCTTCAGCGTCATCAAATTCCCAAGTCAAAACAGTATCGTAACGTCCTTCAACTTTGCTTACGTACGCGGGATCAGAATAAACAATATCCAAACGGCTACCATACTCATCTAACGCTGAGTTAACTTCATTCCACATCTTCGCGCTGTGATGCTCCCTCCAGTTCCTCCACACCCTATCATTTGCGTCTCGGAACCCAAAACCGTAATATTGTGGAAGAACAAAAGCCACGTCCGCAGTCAGGGAACCGTGCTCCTTTGGGTTGTCGTTTTTGTACTTCCAGAAGTTTTCTAGAGCCTCAAAATGTTCATCAGCCAATAGTCCATAATCCGAGTATTCTTCATCTTCGATGTGGTTGAAGACCACCGCATATTTTGCTCCACTACGGTACGCAAGAAGCAAATCGTCGTAAAGTTCTGGTCCTGACTCCAAGTATGGCGGATGATTGTATGTCCATGTAAGCATAGCCCCCCAGTCCTTGTTATGAACGTTTGCTGCGCCCCTGCACTGTGAAATTTGTAGTTGTCTGCTTTGGTTCCATCCGAAGGCTGCAAGAACCGTGTCGAAGCCTGCTTTGTAATCGAACCAGTATAGGGCATAGTCTGAGCTGAAGTCTTTTCCGCCATATTTGAAAGGCTCTGAATAATGGTCTATAATTTCCATAAACTGGTTGGTGGCTTCCTCATAGCTGTAGACGGTGTTAATAGAAGGATAGCCCATGTCCAGCTGCTTTCCCCCAATCTCATCAAAATAGAATTCTCCCAAGTATTGGTCGCCATAGGCTTCTTTGGCTTGCTTTGTCCAGTTCTGGACGGCAAAATTGTGGTTTGTAGTCGTGTACTGGAAATAGACGATAAAATTTAATCCAGCATCGTAGATGTAGTCGCACGTCTCAGTAAGAGTAGCGTTTTCTTCTGTTACTTCAGGTGAGCTAACAACAAAAAGGTTGGTGTAATTCTGAACCTTGTCAACCAAAGCTTTGTAGTCATCTACGTTACCATAACCCAGCTGGACACCAACAAAAAACTCAGCATCCACAACCTCCTCTTCCTCCCCCTTATCAGCAGGAAGAAAAGTCCAAACAATCAACAGTGAAGACGAAACCAAAATAGCAATAATCACCAATGTCCAGAGAGCCGTTTTACGATTCAAGGTTTTCAGCAGCTCACGTGTTGCGGTTGCATATGCTATGCCGCTTTCGTTAATAAAATTAACTTAACGTCAACCAAAACTACAAAAAATGTAGAAACAAGAAAAAATGAAAAAAGGAAGGAATCCTGCCTAAACAGGATTCAACTTTTCTGCAAGCAGCCTTAGATTGTGACTCTGAAGGATGTTTGCTTTGTCTTGTGACGAATGTTGATGGTAATCAACACGGCAGTCATCAATTCAAGGCTTGCTGAGCACAACAAAGCGCCCACTTCAATGCCTCTGAGGTGCCTGATGGAGTTAGCCATTTCAACAACTTTCGCCAGTGCCTCGTTATCGTCAGATGCGATGAAAACGTCAACGCCTTCTAGGGGTCTTTCTATGTGCATCAAACGGTGGGCACTGATTGTTTTGAATCCGGCAACCACGGGAATGTTTTCAGGTACTATGGCTGCAAGGTGTTTGCTGCCAGAGCCTTCAGGTAATGTTTCGCAGACAAAGGTTCTTCCTATCTTTTTGAGGGGAACAGTTACGTCAACAAGGATTGTTCCAGGGTTCATGTTGGGCAGTAGCTGTTCTAGGGTGCTTTTGGCGTATTGGAACGGAACAGTCAGAAGTACAGCGTCAACATCTTTCACTGCGTCTTCGTTCTGCATTCCAACAAGGTTCTGTTTTGCTAGTTCCATTTCTGCTGGTGTCGAGAATTCTTTTTTCTCAACCCAGTCCATCTTTTTTCCAGGAAACAGAAGGTCTAGGGCTGCTGATGTGTCGTCAATTTTTTTGTTCAGTTCTTCCACGATTCTTTCAGCTTTTTCTAAGTTTCGTGAACCAATTTTTATTTCATGTCCTGCCATGGCTAATCTGAGAGCCAAACCTTGACCTTGATTGCCTGTTCCGCCGATAAGTCCAATTTTCATGTTTTTAGCCTCTCTAACCCTTCAACCGATTCCAAATAAATAAAGTTTTACAAAAGAGACAATGCTATTCCAAAACAAGCTGAACAGACTTGCCAGACAGGTCAGAAAGGCTCTTTTCTAGGGCTTTTCTCTGTTTCTCAACCCTTGTGCGGGCTTCATTGTGTTGTTTTTTGAATCGGTCATCTCTTGCCTCAAGAAGCCTCTTTTTTGTCTGTATTTCCTTCAACCTTTCCTGCAGGCTTGCCCTTTCATCTCTGGTTTCGCTTATTGCTCCTGATGTTGACAGTTCACGTTTCTTGTTTAAGGCTTCGCTACAATCCTTTTGAAGTGGTGCTAGAGCGGATTTGTTGACGATACCGTCTATCTGGTCTTTCGCTTTTCTTAAACGGCTTGGTTTCAGTTTCATTTTCTTGTTATCTAAAACAGAGTTTATCCTTTGTAGGATACTGTTGAGAAGGGGATAACCTTCTTTCTCTGTCGCCAACGCCTCAAAGGGTTTTGTCAAATATTCATCAAGCTTCGTGGTCGCCTCAGGCAAAAGACTGTAACCTGGACTGTTAACTAATGTTTGAAATTTTAGTAGGGGCTTTTGGAGATGCCGCAGTTCATGTTTAACTTTGTCCCCTAATTCTTCAATTTTTTTGTTTAGTTGGGCGAGTTCAACTACTTCGTCTTTGCTCTGTATCTCCTGCAGTGATTGATGGCTTTTCTCCATCTTCTTTTCAAGAAGCTCTTTTTTCTGTTTCCTTGCTTCTTTGGCTTTTTCGAATTTGCTTAACTGTGTAAAAGACAGGCCTAGTTCTTCAACCCTAGAAGCGATGCCTTCAGCGGTTGCAGCCTTACGGTAATCTTCTGACAAAAAGTCAGTAAAACTTCGGAAGGAATCGTCTGCCCTCTTTAAGGCGAAATCGAATCGTCGACGAGTCATTATGAAGTACGGGGCAATGGCGCGGAACCATTTTGCTCTCTCAATGCCTATGGTTTTCAAGGTTTTTCCGATTTGTTCAGAGGCCTGATTAAGGGTTGTTCGGTTGATCTCTTCGGGGATGGTGACTTCCTCAATTAAATCGGCAAACTTTCCAGCGAGTTTATGGAGGGCTTTTGCTCGGCGATACGTTTTGCGACTGCCTTTCGCTATCTCTTTTTCTGCGTCTTCTAACAGTTTGTCGGAGGCTTCTAGAAGGTCTTCAAGCTTGCTTCGGATATCTTCAAGAAGCTTTTTTGCATCTTCCCTCAGTGGTTCAACTATGGGGGTTGTTTCGTTTTTTAGCCATTCGTTGACATTGTTGAGGGGTATCTCAATAGTGTCAGACATAACCCTGGTTCCACACTTCATTGTAGAGATTGGGGGGAATTCTTTAAAACTTTTTGTCGAAAAAACAATACCCGTTTATGGGTAGCTACTCTTAAATAATTAGCTACTGTGAAAAAACACAGGAAGACCCGACATGAACATCGATAGACCAACAATAAAACTCGCAGGCGCCACCATACTAGCACCACTAACCATAATCCTACAAGCTCTACCACCAATTCTTGTAACACCTTGGGGCATGCAGATAGACCTAGTAGCTCTTCCATGGATGATATGCTGGATAATATTCGGACTTAAACCCGCACTCCTAAGCCTACTCATCAGCGCTCCCCTCATAGGATTTGTTGGTCCCTTCGCTGGAGGCGCAATTGGAGCAACCATGAAACCTTTAGCAACCATCTGGATGTTCCTTATTCCTGCCATTTTCGCGTGGAAACTGGGCGGAACAAAACAACTCTTAGAAAACAAGCGCCTATTTGTTTTGGCAGGTGTTCTGGCACTCGTTGTACGAGCTGTAGTCACTGTGCTTGCAAACTTCTATTTCGCTTTGCCCGTTTTCTTCAACATGACTCCAGACACAATAATTGGCATGTTTTCAGACCCAAAATGGTTAAGCTTCTTCGGAAACTCGTTAGGTGTTATTGGATTAGGAGCTTACGTTGCTGAAGTAGCTTTCTGGAACACTATTCAAGGAATAATCGATTTGGCTGCTGGAATGATGGTCGGAATCATAATCTTCCGAAGACTTCCAGGGCTGACTTCTAAACCCGCAAATAAATAGATCGTGGC
>PIXS01000131.1 GCA_003096255.1 Candidatus Bathyarchaeum sp.
AGCAGTGAAGGGAGTATTGACTCTAGTAATATCTTCGGCAATGTGCCTTATGACTTTGAAAACATAGATGTGTAGGATGTGGATGCCACAAACAAGTGGTGGGGAACTAAGAATGACACTCTCATTAGCGAAAAAATCTATGATTACTACGACGATTACATTCTAGGAACTGTAACTTTCATTCCCTTCTTGACTGAACCGAACACTGAAACAATCCCAGAGTTTCAATCATGTATCGTACTGACTTTACTTCTTTCTGCAACTTTGCTGCTTATAGTCTATAAACGAAGATACCTTAACCCAGCAAACAACTAACTGAAAGTCTTCATATTAGGAACCTAATAGCAGCAGATTGTTGAAAACAGTATTTTTTCTGGAAAACCAGAGCACCATTCAGGTACTGTAATGTTAGTCAATTTTTCTTGACTAAGGTCAGGTCAAGGTTTCTTGACAAAAATGCTTTTTTTGTTAGCAGAAGCCGTTGTATTTATGGTTCAAAATGAAATGCGTCATGTGACGAAGCTGTTTTCATGGATTGTTCTTCCGCTACTTTTAAGTGCAGCATTGTTGGTTATGGTTTATAATCGAAAAATGTCTGTGACTGCAAAAAAGTAACAAAATTAATGTGGTGTTGAATAAAGATGGTGAAATTGTTCGCGCGTTTAGTTTTCGTGACTTTGGTTAGTGTGTTAGTTTTGGGTGCTGTTACAAACATTGGTGTTGTTCAAGCCGCAACAGAAGTGTCTGGCGTCATTGCGTCAGATACTACTTGGACACAAGCAAACAGTCCCTACAGCCTTACTGGGCCAGTGGGCGTAAGCGAGGGCGTGACCTTAACTATCGAACCCGGAGTCACCGTGAACCTGAACAGCCACTTCATACAAGTGAATGGAACTCTGCAAGCACAGGGCACTGAAACAGAACAGATTCAATTCAGCGGTGGCGAAATCGACTTTACCGAATACAGCAGTGACTGGGACGAGCAGACAGGTAATGGATGCATAATAGAGCAGGCAATTTTCACTTCAACTACAGTAGATATGCGGTCATCTACAAAAATTTGTGACAACTCATTTACCGACTGCCTTATTCGGCCTATTGGGACAGGCGACCCCAATGATGTGTCACCGATAATCGCAAATAACACACTAAATGGCGAAGGGCGCTCATACGGAATAATATCCGCTTACAGTTCTGCAAATATCACCCAGAACACCGTTACAGGCTATGAAAATGGACTCCAGCTTAAATCCGACACTTCCGTGGTTCAAGGAAATTACATCACCAACAATGACGTTGGCGTACATGTCTATCTTTTCCAAGGTACAGTAGCCCCGATAATCAAAAACAACACAATCATAGGCAACGACGACGGAATTTATGTCAGCAAAGTAATGACTGTCCCATTTTCACCAACAATCGTATACAACGATATTCACTCAAACACCAACTACAACATCAACTTAGACGCCATACCCTATGACATAAACGCCACATACAACTGGTGGGGAACAACCAACACAACCGAAATCGGACAAAAAATCTACGACTCCAACGAAGACTTCACCTTAGGCACAGTCACCTTTGACCCCTTCCTGACCGAACAAAACACTGACATAACCCCAGAGTTTCCCGCATGGATATTCCTGTCCTTACTCCTCACTATAACTATGTTTGCCGTAATCTGCAAGCGACGATACCTTGACACAAAAAGCGACTAACAGCAGCCGTTTATATTAGGAGCCTAATAGCAGAATATTGTTGAAAAATAGCTTTTTCCAGTTTTTCTGCACAAACTATCTACTGTCTATAGCCATCAGCATATTAGGAGCCTAATAATACTTCATTGTTGAAAAATAGGTTTTTTCTGGAAACTCACAGAGAAGCCTGTGATTACAGTCCTAGTATTGCCAGCCATATGTTGAGGTAAACTATTGCGCCAACTGACGAAATCAGGGTAAGTGAGGCTACGGTTTCTCTGTGAAAGTCGTATCGTTCGCTGAGAACCGACAAAGAAACGGCAACAGGCATAGCATGCATAAGCACCAGAATAGACTCCTCAGTGGCTGGCAACCTGAACAGAGTCAAAGTAACGAAAGCCACTGCAGGCAAGAAAATTATACGAAGCAGACTCAAACCAAAAGCCACAGTCAGGTTCTGGTATTTTTTTCCGTAAAGAAAAGCCCCTAGCATAAACACAGCAACCGCGGATGTTGTTCCGCCCGCCATATGCAGGAACGTAGACACAGGAGAAGGAATCTCTGCTCCAACAACCGAAATCAGGATACCTATGGTAATCGAGATGATTAGCGGGTTTTTTGCAAGCCGTTTAGCAACCTGCCGTAGCCCCTCCCATTTCGAGGAATCTCCGAGCTGATAAAACTCAAGCAACGCAATCGAAACCGCAATGGAGACAATGCCGATGGTAGCCGCAGCTAACGTAGCCAGCCGCTCGGTCTGTGCTAAAGGAAAAGCGAAAGTCACGAAGGGAATTCCAAAGAATGCGGTGTTGCCAAAGATTGTGCTTAAAGTGAGCACATAGAAGGTGTTCCTCGAAAACCTGAGCAGAGCATAGAGCAGAACAAAAACTGCAACAACCAAAAATATTGGTAGTATCCCAGCGAAAATGAACACCAACGTCTCTGACACAAACGTTGTCTCCGCCATGTCAACAATGAAGAGGGCAGGCAACGCAAAATAGTAAACGTAAGCGCTGAGCACACGCTCATCACCAGACTTTAGAATTCCAAACTTTCTTGAAAGGAATCCTGTGCACATCAGCAAAAGAATTGGAACCGCGGTTCCTATCAGCGGGTCAGCCATACCTGTTCATCCCGTCTATTTTTGCTTCCTTAGAAGATAAGTGTTACAACAGTTTCATGAGAAAAACAGATAATCAACAACCACCCACAATTCAGGGGGAACCTATTTTGGTAAGCTTCAAACAAGCCCTACACATACTCGAAAAACGAGGAAAACTTGAACGCATACACGAAGAGACTTCATTAAAAGAAATTCCTGACATCATACGCAAAGCAGAAAAGGCGTTGATCTTCGAAAACACCGGCACCGAATATCCCGTTGCCTCAAACATCTGCACACGAGACAACTTCTGCACAATATTCGGCATGGACTGGAAACAGATACAAGAGAAAGTCATAGCCGCACTTGACAACCCAATAAAGCCTGAAACCGTTGATGAATACCCATTCGAGGAAGCTGAACTTGACCTCACTAAACTGCCCATCCTGAAATACTACAAGAGTGACCCCGGACCGTACATCACCTCAGGCGTATTCGTCACAGAATGCACGGAACGCAACCTTTCATACCACAGATTACTCGTCAAAGACAAAACGTCGGGCACCGCAAGAATCTGCCACCGCCACACATGGCAATGCTACACCAGCAACAACAAAAACGTTGACGTAGCAATATGCATCGGAATGGACCCAGCACTACTGTTCGCGGGGGCAATCTCCACAAAAGAGCCGATGGATGAAACCGAAATCGCAGGCGGATTCTACGGAAAACCCATACAGATGACTCGACTGGAGAACGGAATCTCTGTGCCCGCAGACACCGAAATTGTGCTGCTAGGAAAACTCACCTCTGAATTGGGCGAAGAAGGACCTTTTGTTGACATCACTGGCACATACGACTTGGTAAGACAGCAGCCAGTTGTCAAAGTCACCAAAGTTTTACGGCAAAAAAACAATCCGATATATTATGCGCTTATTCCCGGAAGAGGCGAACACTCGTTTCTGATGGGCTTCGGAAAGTTGCCACTCATCTACAAAGAACTCAGGAAGATCTGCAACATCAAAGACCTAGCCTTCACTGACGGTGGAATCAACTGGCTCGGATGCTCTGTAAGCATAAAAAAGAGAAATGATGAAGAACCCAAGAAGGTAATTGCAACCGCATTTGACGCCCATAAGAGTCTGAAGCATGTTTTCGTATTTGATGACGACATAAACTTGTCTGACCCAGAAGATGTACAATGGGCGTTAACAACCCGATTTCAAGCAGACAAGAACCTTTACATGTATCCTGACTCCCTTGGATCGAGCTTAGACCCGAGCTCTGAACCCGGAGAAGACAGAAGAAAAACATGCAAAGCAGGATTCGACTGCACAATTGCGATGTCCAAGAACAGATTAGACTTTGAGAAAGTAACCTAAATCCGTTTTGCTTGCTGCAGCCTTTAATGTGAC
>PIXS01000132.1 GCA_003096255.1 Candidatus Bathyarchaeum sp.
AACGCGTCGTCGTAGAATGTGTATTGGTCTTGTCCATACTTTTTGTAGAGAAACTCAAGCTCGTCAACAACCTTTTGGGGGCTTCTCATCCGATATCTTCTGCCAAACATCCGCACTGCGGAACAGAAGTCGCACCAGAATGTGCAGCCTCTGCTTGTCATAACTGGGAAAATGATTTTTCCGTATTTATTGAAGTGCTCAATGGGCCACAGATGAAACGCAGGATAAGGCAGACTGTCTAGATCTTCAATGTGGGGCCTGTCTGAATTAACTACGATTTGTCCGTCTTTTCTGCAAGTAGTTCCTATAACGTTAGTGAAGTCTTCGTTTTTTTCGATTTTTTTCACTAACTCAAGAAAAGTGACTTCCCCTTCGCCTCTCACTATTATGTCCAGTTGAGGACACTCTTTTAGTGCTTCTTCATCCCAGAAAGTTACATGAGAACCGCCGATTACAGTTAGACAATCTGGCAAAACCTCTTTTGCTGCTCTAATTATGCTAAGAGCAGACTTGTACGTGAGCGTTGTAGAAGTAAATCCAACCAAGTCCGGTTTACGTTTCTGCAGCTCATTTTTTGCATCCTCTACTGTTAAACGGAGGGCTTGGCAATCGATGATGTTGACGTCGTAGCCGTTTTCTTCAATGATTGCAGCTAAGTATCCCAAGCCTAGGGGCATGAATGGTGGATGCTGGTGAGCATCTGGCGGATATGGAGGATTCACAAGAGTTACTTGCATCATTCAAACTTTCCTAGAATATTTTTCGTTAAATAAGTCAAAGAGGGTTGTTAATAAGGTTAGTGCGAAACCGTTTTCCAAAAACTCGACCTTGTTGAGGAACCCTTTTTGCAAAAACTAGATGGGCAAGCCATAAAACAATGAAACGCACATTCTACTTGACACAGCACCTTGAGGTCACACAAATGAAGACCCTCCTCATTAATCCCCCACAAACCTTCTATCCAGGTTCAGACATTCCAGGAGCCAATTTGCCTCTAGGTTTGCTGTATATAGCCGCAGTTTTAGACAAAGCAGGCTACGAAGTCGAAATCTTAGATGCGTTTATGACTAACTCGGTTTTCCGCCACGAAGGCGACACAACAGAAGTTGGAATGCCCTACGAAAAAATCAAAGAAGAAATCCAACAAAGAAAACCTGATATCGTAGGTATCGCGAACCCCTTCACAGCCCAAGTGGACCATGCTATCAAGGTTGCTGACCTTGTAAAGGAAGTTGACAAAAGCATCCTAACAGTTGTTGGTGGTCCTCACGTTACTGTAGTTCCCGTAGATTTTTTGAAAGAAGCACCAAAGGTCGACATCGCAGTAATCGGCGAAGGCGAATACACAATGCTTGACATTGTACAGTTCGTTGAAGGTAAAAAGAAAATAGACGATGTTTTGGGAATTGCCCATCGTATAGGCGGCAACGTGGTGCAAAACCCAGTTAGACATTTTGTTGAAAACTTGGATGATTTGCCTTATCCTGCTTACCATCTGGTTGACATGGAAAAATACCTTAATTCCACAACCATCGAGTACCGCAGTTTTCAGAAAAGAGCCCTATCTATGATAACCAGTAGGGGTTGTCCTTTCAACTGTAGCTTCTGTTCGGTTCATCTGCATATGGGAAAAGAGTTCCGGGCTCACTCGGTGGATTATGTTGTTGGACACATAGAATATTTGGTTAACACCTTCAACGTTAAGACCATCTATTTTGAGGACGACAACCTCACCTTTGACATAGAACGGTTTGAGGCAATCTGTGACAAAATTATTGAGAAAAAAATCAAGTTTCAGTGGGAAACTCCAAACGGAGTGCGCGCCGACTATCTGACGTTAGACCTTTTGAAGAAAATGAAGAAAACAGGATGCCAGAGCGTTTTTGTTGGCGTCGAGTCTGGCGACCAACATGTTTTGGACAACATTATTGGGAAAAGCCTCAAACTCGAAAACGTCGTCAAGTTCGCGAAGTTGGCCAAAAAAGTTGGGCTACGGACTGCTGGATTTTATATTATTGGTTTTCCTGGGGAAACAAAGCAGACAATGATGAACACCGTCGAGTTTGCCCTTATGCTAAAGCGGGAGTATGACATGGGTTTGCATCTTCTTTTTGCGACGCCTTCGTATGGTACTCGTTTGTATGAAGAGTGCACTAAAAACGGTTACATCCGAACCACCCTAACTCCACGGGCTTTCGCTGAGGTCAGACAAAACTGGGGATTACCGTTAATAGAAACAGAAAACTTCACGGCACAGGATGTGAAAGAGATTGCCGACTACGCGTTGCGAAGTTATAGGAGGTTGTCTTTTCTTAGTTATGCTACTCATCCTTTGAAGACAATCAAGACTGTTTTGAATCAGCCTAATCTTGTTGGAAAATTCTTACAGAACTTGAGGTCTCGGTAAACCCAGTAGCTAGTTTAAAAAATTAACTGCAGTTTTTTGTATTTGCCACATGTTTTTCAAGTCTATGTTCTTTTAGAAACCTTTAATTCATAATAACTTGTAGAATCAAATTGTATAGTGTTGTGTTTTAGGTAAAATCAGTTACAAATCATTATGATTGAGGTTTTGCCTTTCACAAAAAAGGGTTGACGTGAAAAGTGAGACTCACAAAAACTCCGTGTGCCCCTGTTGGGTTAATGTTAGTTATGTTGTTGGTTTTTTCGGCTTTTCCAGTAGCCGTTGTTCTTGTTAGCGCAAACAGTTCACTGGACGATTACGGAAGCTTGGTTCAGTACGAGTGGTCTCAGATTCATGGAGACTCGGGCTTTACTCGTTTTTCCGAAGGACCCGCCCCTGAGTCGCCAGACATTTTGTGGAAAACAACAATAGAAGGCATTGAAAGCTATGTTGCGGCCTTTAATGGCAAAGTTTTCGTGACCACTGCAACGGATGTTATTGCTCTTGACAAAGACACCGGAAGCATCGTCTGGTCTGCTACTCTTCCTGCCCGTCAGCGGTGGCATGCGGTGTTCAAAATTGATGAATCACGTTTGATTATTTCCAAATACTGTCTTGAAACAGAGACAGGAACCATCCTATGGGAAAGCGAGGACTTTTCTGCAAAAGTCTCTTACTGGGCAGAAAGTGTCTACAGTCCCGAAGAGCAGATGTTTTACACCCACGGAGACACCGCAGTTCTAGCCTGGGACGTTTCCGACATGTCAGCACCACCTGTGCTGGTTTGGGAAACTTACGTTTCAGGAGCTACAGGGTCTGGAACAGGAATCCAATACGGGGATGGCAGAGTTTTTCCAGGTGACTTTGAGCCCCATCAGATGGCCCTTAACGCCTCGACTGGTGAAGTTCTTTGGGACGTAGAAACCACAGGTGCCATGTGTTTTTCTGGGTCTTATTATGAGGGTAAACTTCTCAAGGCTGGCGAGCAAGACAACACCTTTTACTGTTTTGACGCCGAGACAGGCAACATTTTGTGGAAGTTCAATCCGGGAACTCAGCTTGGTTACTGGGTAAGTGGTTGCGCTGTGGCGTATGACATCGTTTATGAAATTAACAAGGACGGAAACCTTTACGCTTTAGACGTGAACACAGGCAACATGCTTTGGAAGTTTCAGGGCGCAGATTACACATATTGGCCTGGGTGGCCTGTTGTTGGAGATGGCAAAGTCTACGCAACAGTAGGTCAGAGAGTTTC
>PIXS01000133.1 GCA_003096255.1 Candidatus Bathyarchaeum sp.
TATGAACCCCTTGGTCTTGGGGCAAAAGCTTCCTCTGTTTTCGGGCTCTGGTTTGCCCCACAAGATTATGGCGTCTCAGATAGTTAAGCAGGCTAACGTCGTAGGAAAAGAAGAAGAGTTCGACATAGTTTTTGCGGCCATGGGCATAACTTCTGAGGAAGCGCGGTTCTACAAAGAAGACTTCCTGAAGATGGGCGTCCTAGGCAGGGTAGTGATGTTCATCAATTTAGCCGAAGACCCTGTTGTAGAAAGAATATTGAGCCCCCGATTAGCCCTTACCACCGCCGAATACTTAGCATTCGAAAAAGACATGAACGTTCTCACAATTCTAATCGACATGACCAACTACTGCGAAGCCTTACGCGAAATCTCTGCAGCCCGAATGGAGATACCCGGCAGACGCGGCTACCCCGGCTACATGTACACTGACTTATCAAGCCTCTATGAACGGGCAGGAAGAATCAAAGGCAAACGAGGCTCCATAACCCTAATTCCAATCTTGACCATGCCCGACGACGACATAACACATCCCATTCCAGACTTGACAGGCTACATCACAGAAGGACAGATAATCTTGGATAGAACAATGCACAAGACAGGACTATACCCACCCATCAATCCTCTCCCCTCACTTTCTCGTCTCATGGACAAAGGAATCGGAAAAGGAAAAACCCGAGAAGACCACAAACAACTTTCTGACCAGCTATACTATGCTTATGCTGAAGGCAAAGTCATCCGAGAAACGGCACTGGTTTCCGGAGAAGCAGCCCTAACTGACGTAGAAAAACTGTATCTACAGTTTGCTGACCGATTCGAAAAAGAGTTCATAACCCAAGGAAAAGAAGAAAACAGGGACATAGAAACAACCCTTGATGTTGGATGGGAACTACTCTCAGATCTTCCAGAATCCGAGTTCTCAAGAATTGACCCAACAATAATCGAAAAGTATCATCCTAAACACCGAAACAAGGAAGGGAACAGCTAGCTATGTCAGTTGAGCTTGCTAGTGTACACCCCACACGACAAGAACTACTGCGGCTGAAGCATCGGAAATCAATGGCTGAAGGAATCGTTGATATCCTAAAAAAAGAAATAGATGCATTAACACTCACCCTTTTCAAGCTCGTAAAACGACGTTCCACCCTACGAGACAACATACAAGCTACACTAACCGAAGCATACACCCTCTTCATCGAAGCAGAAATGACCTCAGGCTCAAAACAAATTGAAGCCGCCTCACTAGTTGTAAAAACAGTCAACTACAGGATTCATGAAGAAACAACAAAAGGTGTACTCGGACTACAGTTTCCAGTTTTCCAGCTCACAGAAAACCAGATTTCTGGAACACGATTCTATCCATTAGATGTTCCAGCCAGCTTAGCCGAGTCATCCTCAAAAAGTAATGACGCCCTCCACGAAATAGTCAAACTTGCGGAAATAGAAGAAACCATAAAAATACTCCTTGAGGTTATTGCAGTAAAAAAGCGGCAAATGAACCGGCTCCAATTCAAAATTCTTCCAGAACTCGAAGCCACAATCAGATACATCGAACTAATCCTTGAAGAAACTGAAAGACAAGACGCCATCCGAGTAAGAGTCCTCCAGAGAAAACGAAAAGAACGCGCACAAAAACACGGCAAAAAAGGAACTGAATGACGATGTGTGCATGGAAATACAAACAAATAATGCCCAAACTCACAATCAAAAAACAAACACTCATCAAACCAAAGAAAATAACAAACATGGTTGGAGCCAGCCTCCATCACATCGCTTCAGAACTAGAAAAAACGTCCTACAGAACAGAAATCCAAGAACTAGACACACAACAGTTAAGATCCCTCACTCTAGAAGAAGCCCTAATACGACACTTCATTAAAACCTGCGAAGCGACAATAGAGCTGTCCCCAAGAGACATCCGTTCCCTACTTTCTGCAATTCTAATGAAGTTTGAAGCAAACTGTATAAAGGCGTTGCTCAGGGCAAAAGAAGCTGACCTTTCTGTGGAAGAAGCCATGAATTACATTATTCCTGCAGGAAGACTGACAGCCACAAGGTGTACACGAATTTTGGAGAATTGTGACAACGTTGGAGATCTTGTTGATGCGCTCTCAGACATGGAATACGGGTTAGTGCTGGAAAAAGCCGTTGATGTTTACATTAAAGAGAACAATTTCTATCTGCTTGAGGTTGCCCTTGACAGGCACGTTTACCGTAAACTGTGGGGTGCTACAGGAAAGTTTTGGGGTTTAGATAGGAAGATTGCGCGGACAATTGTTGGATTAGAGATCGATTCTGTTAACGTTAAAACTGTTCTTCGTTGCAAGGCAATGGGAATCAGCGGTAACAGGATACGGAAATATGTTTTTCCGGTGTCTACTGTGTTTGGCGAAAAAGTGTTAGAGGAAGCCATTAACTGTGCGGATATGGAGTCAACCATTGATTGTTTGGTTGAGTCGGCTAAGCTGGCGGGCGCAAGGGATTACATGTATGTTTTTTCGGAAATTCAAGAGTCACAGGTCTCTTCTTTGACAGAAGTTGAAACGATTCTGGACAGGGGTTTGCTAGAGACTAGTTTGAGGATGGTGAAACGCTACACGTCCTACTTCAACATTGGATTGCTGTTATCCTTCTTAAACATGAAATGGTTTGAAATAAGAAACCTGAGAGCTATCATACGCGGGTCTGAGGCTCAAATTGCTCCTGAAAGAGTAAAGAAGCTCCTCATACTTCAGAGATGATTTTATTTCGGAGGGTTTTTCGTTTTTCATGAAGCCACTCCCTGAGCACCATTCCTTTCTCTGTCATGTCCATTTCTCTTAGGTTAAAGAGTGTTGGAGGAAGATTTCGGTGCAATGTCCCTCCCTGTTTTCTCTGGAACTTTCTGAGTGGCTGACCTAAACGCGTCCGAATTTTCTTCATAAACACTGAAATGCGTATTTTTGAGAGTTTGCGTTTGTACGCTATGTGAAAAAGGGCTTCTTTTTTGCTCTCACCGTGTAAGCGCTTAAACAAGTCGTTTCTTTGTAACTTCGACTTGGTTGCTGCTATTTCTCTTTTTATCTTGAATTCTGATCCTTTATTGTCTTGAGATTTCAAATTGTTGGTTAATAGTTTAATTTTTCGTTTTAATCGGATTGATTCTGCTATGTGGGGGTAGATTTTAGAAAATATTTTGAATTCAACAGTTTCCTCTAATGGCTGCTCAAGCTCCGTTTTCATGATTTTTTCATAAAGCCTGTAATGTTTCAGCTGTTCTTTCACACAGATACTTCCAATTAACTGAAAGGGTGCTATATTTGACCTATAATCATGAATGATATCAGCAGACCATAGATTGCCAGAGCCTCAGACAAGACCACACCTATCACGTTTGAAGAAAAGGTTTCAGGCCTCTCAGCCGTTGCGGCGATCAACGATGAACCGCTGTAGCTGATTCCAACACCCGCAGAAAGTGTTGCCACAGAAATCACTATCCCAGCCACGAGAGCCTTGTTTGCGGCTTCTGCGGTTGTGATGTCAGGTAGTTTTCCTAGGAGCATGAAAGCAATCAGCAGACCATAGATTGCCAAGGCTTCACCCAAAACCACTGTAATGATCAATCTACTGAGTAGTTCAGGTTTTTCTGTTCCAACACCAGCAAGGGCTGTTCCACAGATTATTATCGAAAAAGCAGCAGACAGAATAGGTACCCCAATCGAGATCGCCAAGCCAATTAGGCTCATGAGACCTGGATCCATATCTCCCCCTCTTTTTACTATTTAGATTCGAACGGCTTAAAAGGAATTCCCTCTCCCGTGTGGAATGTTGAGAACCATTCTACCCAGTGAAGACGAAGAGTGTGCACAAAAACTACAAGCCCCTCGATAACTAACACCAGAATAGTTCCTATCGCAATTAGGGGGATGCTCTGCAATGGAAAAACGCCGTGGTCAACCCCGCCTAGCACCAAAAACAAGTAATTCATGGCGCTGTGAATAAGTCCTAGCGCCATTAATCGGCTGTAGGACATTGTGTGGCTTAATGTTTCAGCAAATACTTCCACGGTGAAGCCTATGCCGACCATGAAGCCTTCTGCAGCTACTGCTGACATGAAAATTATGGCTAAGGGCAAAATCACTAGTCCTGTTAGCATGAGTGCTCCTTCTGAGAACCATAGGGAAATTTTGGATATTCCTCCCCAGTATGCCCACATGAATAAACTGCCAAAAATCAGCCATATCCAGCAGATTGGTATCGGGATAAGCTTGTAGTGTTTGTGGCGTAATTCATTTAGAAACCTCAAAACTAGTCCTGTGCTAATATGGATTGCACCGACAAGTATCGCAAACTTGAGCATCTTCATAGGTTCTTGTGTAGGTTCAAATCCGCCTATCTGGAAGGGACCAATCTGAGCTAGAGTTATTGGATGAATGACACCTGATGGACCAAAAAACTCGCCAAAAATGAATCCAAAGAAAATAGCTGAAAAACCAATGTAAATCAGCATTTCGCCGCTGACAAGCAAGTAGCGAATTATGTCGCCTGCATCAGCCATTTTCCCCTTTCTTCGAAGCAAAGTAAGTATGATTCCGACTATTACAAAAATGGCACCCTGTCCAACATCCGCAAACATTATCCCAAAAAGTATGGGAAATGTTATTGCAAAGATTCTAATGGGGTCAATGTCTCCGCTGCCTGGATGTCCATAAGCGCATTCGAGCTTACCAAAAGCCTGCAGATAGCTCGGGCACTCTCTGGTTAATATTGGTACATTCTTTTCATCAGCATCCGGAAACTCGTCAGCTATCATGCAGTTTCCATCAGACGCAAGCTTAATGCGTTCTACCGCTTCTTTTTCAAGGCTTTCTGGAACCCATGCCTCAAAAAAAATGCTTTTGTAGCTTTTAACGAACTTTTCCTTTTCTTTTGTTATCCGTTTCTCTTCTTTCACAGTAACCCATAAAGTTAAGAGGTCTTCCCGAATCTCTTCAAAATCGATTCCTGTATCTATCGTTCCAATTATGCCTTCAACGGTTCTCTTCAAAGTTACAAGTCTTTTACCAAAATGCCTTTCACTATCTATAATGAACTTTGAAAGCTCAGCGAATTTTGTGGCAATTTCATCAAAATCATCAAGATGCTTAGCAACTATCCTTTCAACCAACAGCTGATGATTTGATAAGCCAGTAGTCTCAATTGTCTTGTCAAGCTCAATCAGTTCAAACTCGATGTGCTCAAGTTCCCGCTCTTCTGACTGAGTTAGGGCAGACTCTTCTTCGAATTGTTCTGACTTGATTCCAAGATTTTCAATTATTTGGTCAATTCTCGAAGCCAATGCATAAATTTTGGACTCTTCGATTGGTAGCGCTGCTAGTTTCTGTTCAACTGTCTCCAAAACCTTCTTTGTCGACTCATCTGTTACAGGTATCTCTGGAGCAGGAAAATCGTCAGGCTTGATATGAAGAGTTTCAAACGCGGCTTCGATTCTTGAAAGAAGGCCTGAACATTTTGTTTCAGTCTCAATTGAGCTTTTGTAGGGAACAAAAACGTCTTTCCATTCTTCGGGCTTTGTTCGTATATCAATGAACTGAACTATGCCTGCATGTCCAAGGGACCTTACGACAGCATCAATGTACTCTTCATAAACTAGTACCTTAAGCTTCTGCATCTCTATCATGTCATCATCTTCGTTTGAAATACCCCTTTTTTGATGATGGACTTCAAATAGCAAACAATCTTCTAAACAAGAGAAAAACTCTTAAAGTTTTTCATTCAAAAATAACTTAGTTTTGGTGCAAACCTTGCTAGACTCATTTAAGGCAGTTCTGGAAAAGGAGCGGGAAGCTGAAAAAATCATAGAAGCGGCAAGGGAAAAAGCAGAAAAAATAAAAAATAATGCTCAGGAAAAAGCTGACAAAGTTTACGCTAAAACCTACCAAGACACTATCAATGAAGCCAGGAGCAAATCTGTGGAGATCAAAGAACAAGCAAAAAAGGATGCTGTGAACAAGGCACAGGTTTTCATCAAACGCGCAGAAAAACTGAAAAAGAAAATCAAAGTTTGCGCAGACCACAATTTCACTGAAGCAGTGGACTCCATTCTAAACGAAATCCTGTCATGATTTGGTGAAAAATATGGAAACCACAGAAAACAGAATCATTGACCGAATACTAAAAGATGCACGAGAAGAAGCAAAAACCATTGTAAAAAATGCCCAAACATATGCGGAAACAAGTATCGAAAAACAAAGGCTTTCTGCCCGCCAAGCTGCAGACAAAGAAGCAAACTCGCTGCTAAAAAAAGCCCAAAATGAAGCAAACATAATCGGAGAAAAAATCTACACAGACGTCAAAAGACAAGCAGGATGGACAGTTTTATCCGAAAAAAATCGCCTAATCACAAACGTTCTAAACGAAGTGAAAAACAGGCTCTTGAACATTCAAGAAAACTCTGGTGAATATATCACTGTTCTTGAGCGGTTGATTGTTAACGCTGGCGCCGTCTTGGGTGGGGGAAAACTAGAGCTTTTACTTAATGAAAACGATTCAAAATTATCTTTTAGGCTTGATAAACTGGAAAAAGAAATTTCTGACAAAACGGGAAAGAATACCAGACTTTCTGTTTCTGACCAGCGCATCACGGCTGTTGGCATCATTGTAAAAACAGCTGATAACCGAATCTTTGTAGACAACACCTTCAAAGCCATACTTAGCCGACGTGAAAAAGAACTGAGACTGAAGACTGCAAGAATACTGTTTTCGACGGCTGATGCTTCATGACCTTTAGGCTGAAAGGGACTCCATTAGGTCTTTCATTGCGTCTTTGTTATGGAAGAACTCTACTTTGATTGGAGTAACTGAGACACACTTTCCATTCTTGATGGCATGCAAGTCTGTTCCTGGTTCGCCGTCTGGATAGTGCCTCAGTGTCCAGCTTTTAATTTTGTATCCTCCCTCTGTTGCCGTGTGTATGTCGCCGTAACCCTCATAACACAAACTGGTGACTTTCACGTTATTACACACAGCATCCTCCGCAACATTAATCGAAACAATATCCACATCCTCTGGCATACCATGCTCCAACACATGCTTCGCAGCTTTGTACGCAACAGCAGCTGCAGACTCCAAATCATCCACAGAAACCCTTGTCTTCTCAGGCATCCTATCCGTAATCTCAGACAAACAATAAGAAACAGCGATAGCAGGCACCTTACGGATAGCCGCTTCAAAAGCTGCACCTAAAGTACCTGAAGTCAACAAATCATCTATCCCCAAATTAGGACCAATATTAATTCCAGACACAACCAAATCAGGCATACCCTCCAGAACCTTGTTCACAGCTATCAAAAAAGAATCGGCAGGAGTACCCGTCGTGGCAAACGCCCTAACCCCATCACCAAAACTCGACGCAGTCACATCCACTTGACCAATACTAAGAGATTTCCCAACACCACTCCTCTCATATCCAGGAGTAACAACAACCACATCTCCCAACTTCTTCATCTGCTTCGCAAGAGCAACTATACCAACCGAATTGATTCCATCATCGTTAATCACTAGTATAGTGGGCAAGGTGATTCCTCACAGGTTGCTTTAGATATGATGTCCCGTTATTTTAGGTTACTCTTATGTTCAGGAAATTCTTGTTCTGGTGTAAGAACTTCGAGTGGTTGTGTCAGGTTGTTTGTATGTGTTATTGGACGTACATATGTCGAGTTTTGTACTATATCAACGAATGAAATAGCGTATATTAAGTGACAAGACACAATATGTGTTGGAGTAGAACAATGCCACAATTGAACAGAAAGACACATGGAGGAAAAAGTGGAGTGTTCACAACAAATTGGTACCTATATAAAACATATCTACGTCCAAACTATAAAACCCCAAAACCACAAAACTCGAAAACCTTAACAAACATTTTCGGGTCAAAAATTGGAGAATCCAAGTCAGAAAATCTGGATGCTGAAAAAAAGGCACTAAAGTTTGAAGATGTTTTGCTGGAGGCAGTGGATGAAGGGCTTTCTTTATTGGGAAAGAAGTCAAAACAGGCACTGTATTTCTATTTGGAGAAAACGTTCAAAATGAATAGACGGGATATTCCGTACAGGATTGAAGAATTCACTGATGTAGTTGAGAAGATCTTTGGTAGCGGGGCTAGAATACTTGAAATTCAGATAATGAAGTGTCTTTTCAAAAAGGTGGGTTATACTTTCAAGCATTATTCGAAGCGTCAGGACATTACATTCAATGAATATGTGACAGCTGTCAAAGTGAAAAGTGACAAGCAGGGGAAGGATGGGAAGAATCAGCAAAAATCTGTTCGTAATAGGGACGGAGACGGGGAGAATAAAGGAATGAATTCTTTTGGGATGCCTAGAGCGTCTTCGAACTGGATTCTTAAGGGCTTTTCGGGATTCCGCTTGAATTAGGTTTCTTTTTTGCTCGGTTTTGTTTTTGTTTGCGGTTTTTTCTTTTTTGTGCCTTTTTGGAGGTTCTTTTGTACATATTTTATGTGCAATAACTTTATATGTTATGGTGTAATTTTTTCGCTCTTGATGGATGGTGAGGGGACGCAGAGAAAATACCCCTATTCTCCATTCGCCAAGAGACCTACCCTCTCCTTGAGCGATCGACGGTGCATACGCGCGCATGTGCCATGTCCCCAATCCTCCCCTTCTAACTTTCTAGTTTAGCATCAACACATAAGATTGTTATATGAGGGGGCTTCTTCGGATTTTGAAGTCTCTGAATTCTCCGGTGTATGTTTGCCATTGGACAGTTACGTCTGTGACCTTTGCTGCTGCTGGTCCTTTTCGGCAGAAGTCAATCATTTTTTCGACAGCTTCTTTTTTGCCCTCAAAGATTGCTTCTACTTTGCCGTCGTGTGTGTTTCGGACCCAGCCCACAACATTTCTTTTGGTTGCCTTGTGGCGGGTTTCCACCCTGAAGAAGACGCCTTGGACTCTTCCGCTTACGAAAACGTGAGCTCTAGCCTTCATTTGTGTCATCGTCCAGTAGCATTTGCGCACATTTGACTAGAGAATTAGGGAAAAACAAGGTTTAGCTTGGCAGAGTTTTTGGTTATGTTGCTTTTTTGAATTTGATGGACTGGCCTGATAGTTCTAGTTCGTAGAGTTGGTTTACGTCGAAATCTATTCCTAGTTTTTCGTATTCGTTTTCTGTGAGAAATAGGATCATTTTTGGGATGGCGAATTGGGTTCTTTGTTGGCCAAGCATTGGAATCTGTTGTTGTAGGCCTTTCATGACTTCTTGTATCATTCTGGCTTCTTCTGTGGCGGGTCTAACGGCGAATTGGGGAATCACCCGGTCCTGTATCAGTTCAATGCGCTTTCCTAGGTTGCCTTCAGGATCTCGTATGGATTCAATCTTTTGGACTCGGACGCGTGTCACAGTAATCACTTCAGCATACCATATGTCCAGAAGGCTTTATACATTTCTTAAACACGCGAGGGTTGTTCCCTCTTAATAGTTACAGGATTTCGGTGCCGCCCGCGGATAATAGTTGCTGTGCCATTTCTTTTGTTAGGTACATGCCTTGTTGTGGCATTCTTTTTCTTCCGATGATTTGTGCAAATGTTTTTGCCTTGATTGGGTTTGGGAGTTCTTTCAGGTTTGTGAATCTGATGAAGGTTGCTTTTCTTCTTCCCTGCAGAAAATCGTTGTATTCGTCGTACGAATTAAGTAAGGATTCGTGACCAAAAGATTCCCACAGGTCTTTAGCGTTTCCAGTGACCCGTTCAACGAAGTCGGCATATCCTTGAATCTCTTTGCGTGGGTGGGTTACATAGAAAAACAGGTGTTTTGTTTTTTTTGGTCCCATGATTCCTCTGCGTACAAAGGCGTGGGCGGTTTTCCCTGCTCTGTTTTGGCTGCAGAGTCGTTTCCAAAATTTTTCAAAATTCAAGACGATGTAAGCGTATTTTTCCACTTTTTTCACGTTCCGTCTGAATTTGTTTGTTATTATTTATGTTGTTTGTCCTTATAAGCAAAACCGATTCAGAGCAATAGAAAAGGATTGTATAATCTATTATGGGCAAGTGAAGGCACGAAAGGATATCGAAAACTATAAACATGGGATACAAGGATGGCTTGATATGAAATGTCCAAGATGCGAGACCGAAATGATTGTGCGGAAACTTAAGGGGAAGAAGCAGACATTCTTCTCGTGCCCCAACTGCCACTATAACCGCACATCAAGAACATAACAGCCGCTTACTCTGTTTGTTGTTCTTCTGTTGTTTTTTGTCCTGTTAGGTACTCTCTTCTCAGCAATGCAGGAATTGGGGGTAGTATGCACTCGTTCCTGAATTGTTTCTGGATTGACTCTGTGATGTTTGATTTGATGAATTCCTCTTGTGGGGGGTCGTTTATCCAAAACAGGGTTTCAATTTCGTTTGTCCACTCGCGGTTGCGGAAAATGAACCGTATTTCACGTTTTCTTTTCTGGTTAACGATTACAGACTTGTGCTTTTTCAGGATGTTTTCTATTATGGATTTAGCTTTTTCAGCGTCTGCCGTGTAGTCTATGGCAAGGGTTATTGATGCCACTGACTCTTGGTTTCCGCCTGTAAGGTTGATGATTTTTTCGCGCATAAGCACAGAGTTTGGGATGATTATTTCGTTTCGGTCATAGGTCTTCAGTTTGGTTGTTCTGAGGGCGATGTCTGTGACTGTTCCTGTCAGGTCGCCGACTCGGATTACGTCGCCGATGGCATAGGTTTTACCCCACATTATCAGAACGCCTGAGACCCAGTTTTCTATTATGTCCTTCAAGCCAAATCCAATCACTAATGCGCCTACTCCAAGACCTGCAACCATCCCCGTGATGTCAACCTTCAAAATGTGGAGGGTTACAAAACCAGAGGATGTGTAGATGATTATCTGGAAGAAGCGCCTCATGTGAACAAGTTTTCCTTTCTCCAAATCGCCTCTTTTCTCAATTCTGCCGATCAGTAGGTTAAATAGTGCGACTATCAAAAAGGCGCCGACTACCGTAAAGATCATTGCAACAATGAGAATAGGTTCTTCGATCAAATCTTGGATACTAATGACCATTAAGAGTGCCTCGGCATATTCCTTGAAGTTAGTGTCTCTTTTTTAGGTTTTCTGAACTATCATCCAAATTCTAAAAAATGCATAGTGAACAGAGGGCACTCACTGTTTATGTCATCGGGATTCAGCTTAGACCTGAACAGTTTTAGGTAAACTCTATTAACACAAAAAGTGGAGACATCTCCACAACTCCCGCAAACTCCCCCTTTTTTGGGGGATAAATTTAAACCCCCAAACCCAAACTGGATAATCTGGATTTACGAAAGTATTCAAAAGTAAAGATATAGTGGCCATATTCAACTTTTTTTCTTTTAATGCTTAAATCACGCGATGAGAATATTACTCCTGAAGGTTTTTCTATGGTTAAGATTGTGGAAGATGTTTTTTCACAGGGGTTCTTAGAAGTTCATGAAGATGATACACTTTCCTCTTGTTTATCACTTTTCAAAAAAGAGACGCCACCTGTTTTAGCGGTCGTAGATAGTAAAGGTGAATATAGAGGGGTAATTTCTCGCAAATGGATAATACGGTCCAGTTTTGATTCTTCAGAAACTAAAGTTAAAACATTGATGCGATCAGTATCTGCTGTGACTTTGCATGATTCTCTCGGAAAGGTTGCGAGGTTGATGATTGAGAGTGAGATTAGGCAACTTCCCGTCTACAGTGGAACGAAACTTTTGGGTTTTGTTACAGACGATGACATTATTCATGGATCTGTAACGGAGCAATGGAGTAATACCCGTGTCGAGGAGATAATGACTAAGAAGCCATTTGTCATCGAAGAAACCGAATCGGTGGGAGCTATTCTAAGCCTTTTTAAAAGCGAGGGAATCTCGCACGTTCCAATAGTTAGAGATGGAAAACTTGTGGGAATTGTGAGTATTTTCGATATTATTAGCAACATTTTTCAACCGAGACAGAGTCA
>PIXS01000134.1 GCA_003096255.1 Candidatus Bathyarchaeum sp.
TCAAGTTGTCGGCGAAAACATTGAATCGTTGAAGCGCCCGTTTCTGCTTCCGTATTTGGATTTGGCTGTTAGGGCTCAACGTTGGGTTTACAAAAGCTATTTTCTTACCCGTCTCTGCTTCGGTACACCCTTCCTGAACATGCTGCAGGGCTGCCTAAACGTTTACAGAAAGGTCGATGAAGAAATTAAGGGAAAAGAGTGGGTGGACAAGCACTGGGACAATTCGTTGCCCCGCTAATCTATCCCCAACAACTTATGATACAAATCGATTACTTGAGCTGTGATGATGCGCCAAGAAAGCTGCTCCTCAATTAACTGTCTTCCGCGTTTGCCCAGCTTTTCGGCAAGCTTCTGGTCCTTGAGTAAGGTCAGCACTTTTTCTGTTAGCTGTGTTGAGTCTCCAGGGTCTATCACAAACCCGTTTTCGTTGCTTACCAGAAACTCGGCTATGCCTCCTACTTTTGTGGAGATGACTGGTAAGGCTGTGGCTTGGGCTTCAAGTATGGCGAAGGGAAAGTTTTCGTATATGGCTGGCAGCACAAAAATGTCTGAGGCTGCGTAGATGTCTGGAAGTTTTTCGTCTGGAACATACCCCAGAAACGTTACATGGTCTTCTATGTCCAGTTCCTTTGCCAAGTTTCGGAGGCTCTCTTCTTTCTGTTTGAAGCCTGTGCCTGAAATGGCAAACTTTACATCCTTGTACTCTTGGAGAACTGGCGGAATCGACCGCAACAGAATCTCTAAGCCTTTTCTGTGATAGAGCCTACCCACAAAAAGAACAATCTTTCTGTCTGTTTCTAACCCAAATTCTTGCCGAAGCTCCATCTTGTTTGGTTTTGGTTTGAACTTTTCTATGTCTACGCCGTTGTAGATGACGTGTATCTTTTCCTCTGGGATGCTATAGAGGTCGGTTAGTTCGTTTACGGTGTATTTGCTTACTGCTATCAGGGCGTCTGACCTGTTCATTAGCTGGGTTTCGTAGCGTCTGAGCACGCGGTTGAAGCGGAGCATCATTTTTTCGTTGGGGTTTAGTTCTGTGGGGTTGGATTGTTTGGTTACAATGGCTTCTCCTTTCCATGTTGAGTGGACTGCGCAGACTAGGGCTTTGGCTGAGTCGTTGGGGATGGCGAAGCTTGGGACCAGTGGGAGGTTTGCGTGGATGATGTCGATTCCGATTTGGTTGTTCAGTTCCTCTATTTTTTTGGCAGCTGAGCGGGCAAATTTCCAGTATCTGGTGAGGGCGTTTCCTGTGCCTTTTATGTAGTGGACTTTGATGCCGTGAAATGTGTCTTCTGCGTCTTCGGTGTGTCTGGCTACTACGTGGACGTTGTGTCCAAGTTTTTGTAGGCTGTGGGACAGGTAATAGACGTAGGCTCCTGTTCCGCCCGAAATCGGGAAATACTCTGGGGTTACGAAGCACACATTCACTTTTGTTTGTCCTCTCCTCCACTTAATGCAGTTTGAATTAAAGAGGTTGCGCCTCCAACAGTCCACGCAATAGCTCTGGTAAAGTAGATTATTACGAGGTACATGGCTGAGGCATCATTGAAACTGACGGAGATTCTTGCCGCCGAAATAATGTAATGCAACGTTGTTACGGTGACGAGGGCAAGAAACGCCAGTGACGGAATCAGATGGAAACCCGTGACTAGACTGATGACTAGTAGGACGAATGCAACAGTATAGAGTATGGGCTGTATGTTCATCCACCAGTCCGTTATCTTGTCGCCCCTCGCAAGCTTCGGATGCTTCAAGTACAGTTTCCAAGTGTTTTGACCATACTTGTACTGCTGTTTGAAGAAGGTTCCTAGAGTGGGACGATGAAAGTGGTAGCACATTGCTTCTGCGTCAAAGGCTATGGTGTATCCTTCTTGTGCGAGTCGTGCTCCTATGTCTGTGTCGTATTGGGTGGGAAGAGCCTCATCAAAGCCCCCAATTTCTTCAACTATTTTTTTCTTGAGGAGCAAGTTCATTGTTGCTACTCTTTCCACCGTATTAGGAAGACGTCGGTATCGGGAGATTAGTTCGTAGCCTATGACTCTTGGAACCAGCTTGCCCTTGTTCCATGTGTCCACTGTTCCGCTTGCTCCAGCCACCTTCGGATCGTCCAAAAGCTTGACGAGTTTCCTGAGCCACTGTTTCTCAACCTTGGCGTCGGAATCAATTAATCCAATTATGGGAAAGTCGATGTCCTTCATGACCATGTTGTATGCTTCAGGGGGATTGAGTTGGCTGTAAACTACCTTAACTGGATGCCCTTTAGCAACTTCCATTGTATTGTCTGTTGAGCCTCCATCAATCACAATTACCTCAAGCAAATGTTTCGGGTAGTCCAGTTCCAGAACAGAACGGAGACACTCATCAATTGTTGACCCGCTGTTAAGGGTCGGAACTATTATGCTGACTCCCGGAAGCGAATCATCATTTGAGATTGATTGGTTTTTCACTCAGTTGCCCCTTTTAATGGTCTTTTCTAATCAATCTTGAATATTAACGTAATCTGCTATGATAAATAGGATGCTATTATGGCGTAGAGTATTCGTGCGCCGTCTTTTATTGGGTCAAGTTTGGATCTTCCGACGGTTCTCTGGATGAAGCTTATTGGAGCTTCCGCCACTCTTGCTCCCATCTTCAGTGCCTTAACTAGCATTTCGGACTCTACTTCGTAGCCTTGGGAACTCAGTTTCATCCTCTTTATCAGTGACGCCCTGAAGGCTCTGAAGCCAGACTGGGAATCAGACGTTATTGCTCCCGTAAGATACCAAATCAGGTCATTAAACATCCTGTTGCCTACCCTGTTAATTTTCGGAATCTTGGTCTTGTTGGCTTCTGAATAACAGAATCTTGAACCTATCACAAAATCGGCGCGGTCCTCCCGGATGGGTCTCAAAATCTGCTGAATCTCTTCTGGCTTATGGGAACCATCAGCATCCAGTGTAACAACCAACTCGCCCCTAGCCTTCATGAAGCCGTACCTGAGGGCATAGCCTTTCCCTTGATGGGCTTTTCTTAGGACAGTGGCTTTTTGTTCCTCGGCGATGTCCGCAGACCTGTCTGCTGAACCGTCATCGACAACCAGAATTTCGTATGAAATATCCATCTTTTCTAGTGCCTGTTTTGTTCGCGAGACTACGTTGCCTATGGTCACTTCTTCGTTGTATACTGGAATGACGACAGACACAGAAACCGTTTCGTATTCCCTGCCTTCTTTTTCTTTTGCCATCGCTTCAGAGATGAACACTTCATGAATTAAATAGTTTGCCAACCTTTTTGGAATGGTTGATTGATGGTTTAACTTTTATTAAATGGAGATGATGTAGTTCTCAATATTATTCAAGGCACCCCAAAAGCAGTCGTTGATGGAGAAGATGAGCCACAGTGAAACAAACTTTGACTGAAATCGAAGAGAACCTCAAGTCAAGAAAAGAAACTGACAGAATCATGTGGTTCTCCATGTGGGCAGTTCTCTCTGTAGCCAGCTTCGGCATCGCATGGTTTCCAATGATGTACTACATGATCAAAAGACGAAACACACACTTCCAAAGACAACAAAAACTAGAAGCCCTCATACTAACAAAACTGAAGATAACCCCCAGTCAGGAACAGCCCCAAACAAAACCCCTGAATGCAGCAGCATGGACTATCTCAACATTGCTGATTGTTCCAGCCTTCTACATTTTCTATGTTCTGAAACGTGACCTCAACAAACATGAGGAACATGAACACGATTTTCTGGTTCAAGTAATCGAATACGCAAAAGAAAAGGACGTGCCGCTTAACCTTCATGGTTTCAATGCCACGCCCCGTTTCTCCTTGAACAAGTATGTAGGTCTCAGCATTGTGTCGTGTGGTTTAGCTGCAGCCTACTGGCTGTATCGAATCTTCAACGACTACAACAGCCACATCAAGATGCAATGGCACAACGAGGAAGCTATACTCACTTTCCTCAAGTCCGTGGATGAAAACTCCAGTTAATTGCCTGTTTTTGCTGTTAACTTTTATACCTGTCTGAACATTACGACTGACGGAAAGTCCAACAAAAGGAAGCCATCGTATGGTAGATGTTTCTAAACTTGTTAAGGAATCCCTGCGAAATCTGACTCCCTACTTTCACGGCGGAAACGTCTGGAAAATCTCAGAAAAATACAACATTCCCGTAGACCAGCTCATCGACTTCAGCATCTCAACTAACCCCATGGGTGTCCCAGAAAAAGCCCTGGAAACAATCAGCAATCACCTCAACCTGATACACCATTACCCAGACCCAGACCACGAATGGCTTCTTGAAGCACTAGCAAAATCCGCAGACGTAAATCCTGACAACATAATCGTGGGCAACGGCTCCACCGAACTAATCTACCTCTTCAACGAGGTCTTCCTTGAAAACGGCTACGAAGCCGTCATTCCCGTTCCCACCTTCAGCGAATACAAGGCAGCCATAGAACGCTCAGGCGGCAACATGATATTCCTGAAATGTGACCCAGCAAAAAACTTCAAGCTGAATCTTGAAGACCTAGAAAACTCTGTCACAGAAACAACCCGTATACTTTTTCTCTGTAACCCAAACAGCCCAACAGGATGCCTCTACGAAAAAGACAAAGTCCTGAGGGTCGTTGAGTTTGCTGCAGAAAAGAATGTTCTTGTGTTTGTTGACGAGGATTACATCGACTTTGTTGACGACAGCAAACGATACTCCATGGCAGAATACGTCAACAAGTACAATAACCTCTTTGTTCTCAGGTCGCTAACCAAATTCTTTGGTTTGGCAGGTCTCAGAATCGGCTTTGGAATAGGTTCCCCAGAACTTGTAACGACCCTGAAGAACGTGAAGATGCCTTGGAGCGTAAACAGTCTAGCCATGTATGCCACAGCAGAAGCGGTCAAAGACACAGCCTTCATCAAAAAAAGTCGCGTTCTGGTCTCAAAGAGCCGAACAGAAATGCAACAAATGCTCAAAACAATTCCGTGGCTCAAAGTGTACCCCTCAGAAACCAACTTCTTGCTCATCGAAATCACCAAAGAGGACTTAACTTCAACACAGCTCGCTGAAGAGTTAGCCAAGAAAGGTTTCCTCATCAGAGACTGCGAAGACTTTGATGGACTAAACAACAAATTCTTCAGGGCAACTGTCAGAAGACCCGAAGAAAACCGTAAACTGGTTGAGCAGATAGCAGCATTGGGCAACGTAGAGTAGTAGCTACTTTTTTCGTTTGCTTTGTTGCAGATAGTTTTTTGCCGACTCCAAGTCTTCTGTGGAGTTCACTGTGAAGACGGCTTCTGGTCTGCTGCTGACCACAACTTCTTGTTCCTGTTCCTCCAAGATTAGCTGTCCATCGATTATGTTGATTCCAGAAACAGCATACATTTTTCCGTCATACTCGAAGGGCGACGCAGCCGAGATATTGTACTTGTGGAATGCTTCTTCGGGAATAAGGACCGTCAAAGCGGGTTTACCCGCCTCTTCATATTTCATGATTATTTCGTCTAGAAACTCTCCAGTCAATAATGGAAGGTCTGCTGAAACAATCAACACGGGACATTTTAGGTTTGCAGCTTGAACAGCCTGCTGCAGGTCCTCATGGTATCCTTTTCCGTCCGTTTCTACCACTTTCACGGACGCTTCCTTTGCTTCTTTTGTTGTGTTTGGGCTGATTGATGTTACTGCCACAACTGTTTCTGTGATTTTTTTGGATTGCTTGGTTGCTTCTATGACTCTTCGTATGAGGGACTTGCCCATGAACTGTGCCATCGGCTTTTCAGTGTCCTTGCCAAAGCGTGTTCCTTTTCCACCCGCCATAATCAAAGCTACAACCTGCACCTTAAATCACCAGCACAAGCAACGCAAACATTCGGGCAATCTCATTCGTGGCGCCGAAAACGTCCCCGTTTACTCCCCCAAACACTCTTTTGCCCAACACTATCATGAAGGCGCCCACCAGTATTCCAGCCACTACAGACACCACACCCATGACGCCAAAGAGGGGGATGGCTACTGCAAGAGAGATAGCCAACGAAACAGCGTACAGTCCATGGTTTTTGTTCATGAACTCGATGAAGCTTCTGCCCTTTCCCCTCTTATCTTCTAGCCGCTGGGGAGGGGATGTTCCCTGATATGCTGTTGTAACCATAGCCAGTTTCGCTGACACCTCCGCCACTACGAGCGCCTGAAGAATGCAGTCTGTCTCTGCTATGAAAATTAGCAGGAGGGTGAAGAAGGAAACGATGAGAGCAAGGAAGGCTCCTGTTCGAGTAACCGTCCACACGTGGGCAATGTCCATCTTCTCCTTAAGAGACGCTTTTCGTATGCCCAAGGCGTTGCCTACATCAACTAGCCCGTCTGTGTGCTGAAGACCTATAATAACGAGGAGAAATGCAACGGTCATTATGCTTGCAAGCCCCTTAGCTGCAAACTCAAAAAACATTTCGTGGGTGCCTGAGAACAGCATGGTGTTTATGGCGCTAAAAAGAAGAAACAGCACATTGTTTGCGAAGAGGGCGTAGGCGCCAACAAGAACTCCTATGACTGCTCCTATGACCGGAAACAGGAACATGTATCGGGCGGCTATGTCCAAGAAGCTTTCATCCATCTTGAAGGGGATGGCTGTAAGAAATGCCATCAGGCCTCTAAAGACTCTTACCGCCTTCACTTTCACTCCTCACTGGTTAGATTATGGATTGTCTGTTTTTTGTTGCGAGAACTCCCAACAAACATTGTATCTCCACATGTCCCCCAACTTTGTTAACCGTATTTCCGCTTCGTCAACCTCAATTAAACCCTTTTTCTCCAGCTTGTCTATTGTAGAACCAAAAGCTTCCTCTGGCAGTTTTCCAAAACGGCTCTTGAACTCGGTTTTGTTGACTGGCAACCTGATATACAGGCGCATCATCATCTTTCCCATCTCATCCTCTACTGAACTCTCCGCAAGCCTCGACACCGGAAACATTCCGCGGTCAACAGCTTCAATGTATACTTTGGCTGGTTCAATATCTACGTAGGAGAATTTTCCTAAAGTTCCCATAAATGAGCCCGCGCCCGTAGCAAGAACCTCCATGCATGGTTCCTTGAAGTCTTCCTTTATTCTGGAGAAGCGGTTGTGGCATGTCGGCTTGTATCCTGCAGTCTTGAAGGTGTTCTGTGCCTCAGCATACATCTCCTTTTCGGAATGATGGTCTCCTCTCGGAGGCAGTTCGCCAGACTGAAGCTGCTTAGCCAGTTTTGTTCCTGGGTAAACGTCTAGGGCGTAGCAGTCCGCGCTTTCCACGTCTAACTCTAGGGCTCTTTGGACGTCCCTGTTCCAGACTTTCAGGTCCTGTCCCGGAAGATTATACATCAAATCAATGCTTACCCGTAGCCCAAGCTTGTGGGCAGTCTTGATTGTTTCCGCTGCGTTTCCTGCTTTGTCCCGCAGATTAATCAGCTTTCGAATGTTGTCGTCGAAGGTTTGCACCCCCAAATCTAGTTGGTCCACGCCATACTCTGACAGGGCCTTGAGTTTCTTGTAGTCGAAATCGTGGGTGCATCCTGTCACCTTGATTTCCCGTTCCTCGCTTATGTTGAAGTTTTTTTCGCAGAACTCTATGATGTCGATGGTTTGTTCAGTGGACATGATACTTGGGGTTCCACCTGCCAGGTAAATCTCGGAGAACTCACTTGTTTTAACGTATTTTGTTTCCGAGTACATGGCTAAAGCCTTCTTCAAGGCATCAAGATACTTTCCAACGACGCTACTGGACGTCAGTTCTGTGGGAAAATAACAGAAGCTACATTTCATGGTGCAGAAAGGTATCCACGGCTGCAGTTCCTTCCTTACGTTGCTTGTGTTTTCGGTTTCCAAAAAGCTCTTGAAGGCTTGCAGCTTTTCTGGCGCAACTTTTGGGTAGTCTCGGTAAGTGTAGGGTGGCCAATGCTTGGTTTCTGTGTAGCAGGCTGACGTTAAGCTGATTTTTTTTGTCATTCTCTTTGTGTGTCTCCGTCTTTTTTCGTGAGAATCCCTTCGGTGTCCATGTGGAGCGTTTTCCTGTTTTAACGTTTTGTAACTTTTAAAACCTTCTACCACAAGCCCCTCAGGCACACAAAACACAGCTTCTTTTCGTTGACAGCCCAAGAACACGCATTTTGGCAGAACTTTTATATAGAATTCCGCGTCAAAACCGTTTCTCTAACAGTTGTATAAAACAGCCTTGTTTGGTGAAAATGCTTGATTGAAAACTTCCTATACTTTGCGATTGGCTTTGTGGTACTCTTTGTTTTGATGCTGATTGTCGGTATTAACGACCCAACTGGAGGAACAAGCATGAAAGGCTGGTGCTACCAGTACCTTGTTGTGGCGCTGGTGTTTGATGCCCTTGCCGTTTTTGCCTTGTTTTACCAAAACGACATGCTCATTCATTTGTTGCTTGGTACCGCCGCAGGCTCCGCAACCGTCCTAGGCATCCACGTGGCACACCACATAAAAGAAGAAAACGAAGGCCACGGACACGAACACTGACAGAGAATCGGTCTGGGATTCTCAGAATTAGGTATCCACGATTCATAATTACTAAAAGAATTTGTTGTGTTAGATTATTTTGGGTGGGTTTCCATTAACTGCTACGAGTGCGGAAACAGAATCAAATGGAAAATAGTGTTGAATGTTTACTGTGACAAGAAAGAGTATAGATTTCAACGTTATTGTCCAACTTGCAAGAAATGGCTCTAAAAATGTTTTCGACACATTCCCCTGTACCGTCTTAGATGTGAGATTTATGGCAAATGTCCTAATTGTAAAAGAAAACTGGGTGTTCATCCATTAAGAATATCATTTTCTGAGGCGGGTCAAAGATGGGTTCTAGAGAAAGTAGCTGAACATGAAAACAAATGAGAACATTAACAAACAGCTGACGTTCATACCCTGAAGATGAAAAGATGATTCCAATGACAAGTTTATACGTAGCATTGACATTGGAATCTCGGATTAGTTTTTTGAAGACACTAGTTCTGTAATTGAATCGGAGGTGCGAGATGAATGTCTTATGGTAGACCAAGAGAAATGCACAATGCTGTCTGTGCTGAATGTGGAAAAGAATGTCAAGTTCCATTCAAACCTGACCAAAACAGACCTGTATACTGTAGAGAATGTTTTGCTAAAAAGAGACCCCAGAGAAGTAGATATTAAGCTAAAAAGCTAGCATCTATTCTCAACAAACATTTTTGTTTTTTCTCTAAAGATCTTATTTTCAATGTGCAAACCCTTAA
>PIXS01000135.1 GCA_003096255.1 Candidatus Bathyarchaeum sp.
ACTTCACGGATTGTTTCGTCTGAGCCAATTACGTCAATTAACGCTGCATTTACTCCAGCGTCTTTTAGTTGTTTTGCGGTAGAAAAATCGACCACGCCGGTGTGAACAAAAACAGTTAATCCTAGCTCTTTTTTGATTTTTTTGATAGACCCCATAAACGGGTCAAGGGGAACAGAACCGTCAGGCAGACACCCGCCGCTGATAAGGCACCCAACTGCGCCTTTAGCTTTGAGGTTTTTGCATAAATCAAAAAGCTTCTCGGGAGTAGTTGCCGAGTGCATTGTTTCCAGCACTTTTCCGTAGCAGTGTTTGCATTTTAGGGCACAAGAAGAACCAGTAACAGATATTGTAGGAAAAGCATTTGGTGATGAACAAAAATAGTCTGTTTTGTAGTAAACAAAACTTGGGGCATAGAACCGAATTTGCCCAGTATGGTTTGCAAATTGTCCAGCTTCAATTAGGGAAACTAACTCGTTGTTGGGCATTTTCCATAAGGTTTTGGCGTCAAGGTTTGTCATACCTGCTTTACTGCGCCAAAAGGTTTCTAAAAACTTTGAGGTAGATAACTATCCTTTTTCTTTAGCGTCTACAGTTTTTTTCGTTTGATGCGTGGTCCAAAAAACAATTACAAATATCGTGACATGAAAATAAAATAAGAAGGGCATGTTTTAGAGAGGTAAATATAGGCGCAAAAAATACTAGTTTCAATGTTCGGTGGCGCTAAATGACGGATACAAATTACCTTGAAACTATTCGCGTTTCTACAGGCTCAGCAATGGTTCTTGGGTTACTGAAAGGCAAACTTGATGCCAAGCCCACAACAGCGTATTTGCTGATGTGTAGAACTGAAAAATGTTCTGCTAACTGCGGTTTTTGTCCTCAAGCCAAAGAAAGCAAGGGCAGAGCAGACATGCTTTCACGGGTTACATGGCCTAAGTTTCCAACATCAGAAGTGGTTAAAGCAATCCGAACAAGCGTAGAAAATGGAAAAATTGAGCGCGTTTGCCTTCAGTCGTTGAACTATCCACAAGTTTTTGACGATGTCATGAGTTTGGTTAAAAAGATTAAGTCTGAGGTTGATGTTGCTGTTTCTGTTTCTTGTAAACCGTTGGATTCTCATGAAATTAAAAGATGGAAACAGATAGGAGTAAACAGAGTGAGCATAGCATTAGACGCTTCTACACCACAAATATTTGATGAAGTAAAAGGGAAAAACATTGGTGGACCCTACAGTTGGGAAAATCAACGTGAAGCCCTTAAAGAAGCGGTTAAAGTTTTTGGACATGGTTCAGTAAGCACTCATCTTATTGTGGGACTAGGAGAAACAGAAAAACAACTTTGTCAAACAATACAGTGGTGCATTGACTCGGGAGTTTACCCAGCACTGTTTGCGTTCACACCAATCTCAGGAACCAGTTTGGAAAACAAATCCCAACCGACCCTAAACCACTACCGTAGAGTCCAGCTTGCCCATTATTTGTTAATGCATAAAAAATGTTGTATTGAAAAGATGGGATTTGGCGAAGATGAAAAGATTACTGATTTTGGGGTAAACCGAGAACAACTACTAGAAGTCATAGATTCAGGTGAACCCTTTCGTACTTCTGGGTGTCCGGGTTGCAACAGACCATATTACAATGAAAGCCCTGGTGGTCCGTTGTATAATTATCCTAGAGTGTTACTTCGTGAAGAAGTTGAAAAAATAAAGAAGATGTTGGGTATTTAGACCCAAACACGTTTTGGTTTTCTCATCAAAAGAACAAAAACTGTTACGGCGGCAACAACGGTTGTTACAACAAAGATGTACATCAGATTTCGTGTAGAGTCTACTTCTTCTTTGAGGCCTGTTTCCAGTTCAGTGTAAGTAGATTCCAAGTCAGTGTAATTTTGGACAAAGGATTGGAAAGTTGCGTTGAGTTCGGCGTAGTCTTGCTGAAGTTGTTCTAATGCCACGTTTTTAACATATGTTAAAACAAATCCTGAGGACGGAATCTTTTGTGGCGCACCATCTACTTCCCATTCACAGCTTATCTCGCCACAGGTCAATCCTGGGGGCATGTTATCAGGTATGGTTACATCGTATGTTATGCTGTGGGAATCTAGGTAATAGTTATTCAGATGGGTAATCTGGTCAAGGTATACTTTGTTTGTGGCATTCACTAAACCATAAAGTTCTATGTAGATGTTTTTGATGAAAACTGGTTCTCCACCAGAGCTAGTGTTCACAGTAACGGTTATGTTCTCACCCGGATAAGCTTCCACAGGGGCAACAATATTAATTCTCAAGCCACCATATTCAAGGCGGTAAACAGTATTGGTTTCTTCGGAAACTGCATTGCTTATTCCAGAAAAAGCCAAAGTTAGCACCAATACAGACAAAACCGTTACTAGCATTTTTTTGTATTTCACTTTGTTAACCTCTCAAAAGCACTGTGCAATCTTTTTCAGGTAAAATAATATTTAACAGTTGTTATTTGGTTCAAATATAGTTCCCTATTTGCACAACAGAAAAACAGTAAAACAGTTTCAAAAACCGATAAAAAATGCTTTAATGTATCGAACGAACAAAATTTTGGTACATATAGACAAAATATACCAAAGCAAAAATCGTCAGAAAAATTTCGAACGACAAAATCGCTTGGTTTTGTTCAGTTGCTTTGAAAAACCCTGTCTGGGAAATGTCCCAAAAAACTAGTGCTTGTAAAAAGATTGCTCCACTTACACAACTTAGACCTAAACTGTGAAACAGATAGCGCAAACGTTGTGGCGGATTAAACATTGTCGATCAAACAATTGCTTACCAGAAGACCTTATCTGATTTATGAAAACAAGATAATAATCAAAAAAATAGATTGGGGCTACCTATTTCTAGGCAGCACATTTTGCAGATTTATCTCCAACGCCAAATCTTTCGGTCGTAGAAGATTTCAGGGAATATTAGCAGTCCTGATAGCGATAAGGGTATGACGATTGCCCAGTCTTCAAGGCTTAATGGAATTGTTCCGAACAAGCCAGTGAAAGGCACAAGTATAGTTACAAGCGCCGAGGCAACTACAGCAAACAGTAGCCACTTGTTAGAAGTGAACCCGACTCTGAAGGCGTTCTTTCTTTCTGATCTACAGTTCCAAACAACCATCAATTCCCGCAGAGTAGCTTGCATGAAAGCCATTGTTCTTGCGCGTGGAAGTGCTGCAGGTGCGCCACCGCCCCAGACATAGAAGACTATGAAGAACACTACTCCGGTTCCTAGGAACTGGGTAAAGAAGCTCATTAAGATCGACGCGAACCTTCCATGAAGTATGCCTTCTTTTGGATCTCGTGGAGGTCTTTCCATCAAGTCTTTCTGTGGTGGATCCAAACTCAATGCTAGGGCAGGACCACCGTCTGTTATCAGGTTTATCCACAGTATCATTCCAGCTTCTAGTGGCAGTTCCAGTCCCAACAAGGCGAAGAGACCTATGACAAGTAGTTCGTCAAAGTTGGAACGTAGTAAAAAGAAGGAGAATTTGCGTATGTTGTCGTATATTGCGCGTCCACCTTCAACTGCTGTGACAATTGTGGCGAAGTTGTCGTCTGCCAGCACCATGTCTGCAGCTTCTCGGGTTACGTCGGTTCCTGTGATTCCCATGGCGATTCCGATGTCTGCTTGTTTAAGGGCAGGTGCGTCGTTAACTCCGTCTCCAGTCATGGCGACTATGTGTCCTTTGTCTTTGAGGGCTTTTACGATTCGAAGCTTGTGTTCAGGAGAAACACGAGCATAAACAACTGATTTTTCTACAATATTCTCGAATTCTGCGTCACTCATTTTGGCGAGTTCAGTACCTGTAAAAGCCAAGTCGCCCTCGTTCATTATTGTCAATTCTTTAGCGATTGCAACGGCTGTAAGTTTGTGGTCTCCAGTAATCATTACTGTCTTTATACCTGCTTTTCGGCACAACTCGTTTGCACCTTTTGCTTCAGCCCTTGGCGGGTCAATCATTCCAGCTAAGCCTAAGAAAACAAGGTCAGTCTCCAAGTCCTTTTCATCATATTTTCCTGACGAAATTTTTGGCAACTCTTTATAGGCTACTGCCAAAACACGAAGAGCCTGATTTGCCATTTGTTCGTTTGTTTTCAAGATTTCTTCTTTTTCTTTACCAGTTAGCTTTGTAACTTTGCCGTCCTTGAGTATGCTTCCTGAACGTTCAAGGATGAGTTCAACAGCACCTTTAACATAAGAGAAAACTTGACCTTCTGGAGATTCGTGAACAGTAGTCATGCGTTTTCTTTCAGAAGTAAAAGGAATTTCTTGCAGACGAGGATATGAACTTTCAAGATTTTCTTTGTTTATTCCTGCTTTAGCAGCGGCAACCACTAAAGCACCTTCAGTGGTATCTCCAAGTACCTTTTTTCCATCATAGCTGATGTTAGAACACAAAGTGCTAGCTTTCAACAGCAAATCAAGACCAGCATTTGCCTTCGGGTCAATGGGAGCTTCGTTTACTAGGAAGTCTCCTGTGGGTTCGTATCCAGCACCAGTTACGTCAACCATTTTGTTGTCGACGTAGATTTTGCGTACTGTCATTTCGCCCTTTGTCAGAGTGCCAGTTTTGTCGGAACAAATGATGTCTGTGGCACCTAGAGTTTCTGCTGAAGAGAGTTTTCTAATTAGTGCGTTACGTTTTGCTAGTTCTCTGGCACCTAAAGCAAGGGATACGGTTACTACTGCGGGCAGACCCTCGGGAACTGCTGAGACAGCAAGTGAAATCGCGATTTCAAAAGCTTCTATTATCTGCCCTATTTCACCGGTTTCAAGAACAAAGATGTCATAAAGTTCAAGCGCGAAAATAACGATGCACACAAACACGATAATTAGTCCAAGTTTTTTGGCGAACTTTGTTAATTTCTGTTTAAGAGGAGTGTCCACTGTTTCCACGGACTGAACCATCTCGGCGACTTTTCCGAATTGAGTGCCCATACCAGTGGAAGCAATTACTGCCTTTCCTCGACCATAAGTTACGTGAGTTGCCATGAAAATTGAGTTTTTCCGGTCTGCTACAGGGGTTTTTTCGTCAAGAACAACATCTTTTTTGTCTACAGATGTTGATTCTCCAGTTAGTATTGCTTCGTCGGTTTTTAGATCTACAACATCAAGGAGTCGTGCATCAGCGGGGATTCGGTCCCCCGCTTCCAAGAGAACAACGTCTCCGGGTACAACTTCCCGAGATGGAATAAACTGTTCTTTTCCATCCCGTAGAACCCTAGCTTTGGGAGCTGTAAGTTGTTTCATAGCTTCCATTGCTTTTTCTGAGCGATATTCTTGAATAAAGCCTACTATGGCGTTTAGGAATACTATTGTGGCAATAGTTGCAGCATCTACAAGTTCGTTTATTGCAACAGAGATGCCTATTGCTATTAACAGCATAATCACGAAAATATCCTTGAATTGACCGAAGAATATTGAAAGAGCAGATGCCCCCTCCTTTGCTGCGAGTTCGTTAGGTCCGAACTCTTGGAGTCGACGTTCAGCTTCTTCTGTGGTCAATCCTTTTTCTGTTGTTTTCAGCGAGTCTAAAAGTTGCTTTTTTTCCATCGAGTGCGATTCGGAATCCATTCCATCCACCTGTATCATACCGACGCAAAGAGTTGATGGTTAAAGTTGTAATATATCCTAAAAAGCGTTTCTTACATTTCATGCGAAAAACGGGTCACAAATTTGGTCAAGTATGAAATTTAGTCGCAGAGTTTTAATGGAGATGACAAAAAAGGGGTGAAGAAGGTCATTAATTTGTTAAGTTTTACGAAAAACTTAAAACAAACCAGCAAAGACCGTAATAACTCTATAACAAAAGGATGTAAATTACGATGATGATTGATTGGACAATTGCGCCTATTACAGCATCAATATCGATTCTAGTTGCAATTTATCTGTACTTTTACATAAACAA